>CABSMB010000153.1 GCA_902478705.1 uncultured Collinsella sp.
CGTATAGGCAACCAGGCCGGCGGCAACGCCCAGCAGGCCCAGCGGCAGCTCGACCTTGGGCTCGGGAAGCTCAACGCCAAATGTGTCGAGCATCTCAACCAGCGTATCGGCGGCAGCAAGCGCGGCGGCCTTGTCGGCAGCATCGCCCGCCTGCTCCAGGTACTGGTTGCACTCGGTCACAAAGCCAAAGACGGCGCCCATGGCACCGGCGGTGTTAAAGTCGTCGTCCATGCACTCCTTAAAAGTGGCACGGGTCTCGGCGGCCTTGGCGGCAAACGCCTCGGATGCTGCCTCATCGGCATCGGCCGTCGCATGGTTCGCGGCCCAGCGCAGGTTCTCGACCGTACCGGCGATACGCGTGAGCGAGTTCTCGGCACCCTCCAGGCGCTCCCAAGAGAAGTCGAGCGGCGAGCGATAGCTCGTCTGCAGCATCAGCAGGCGCAGGGCGGCAGCGGAGTGCTGCTCGAGGACCTCGGCCAGCGTAAAGAAGTTGCCGAGCGACTTGGACATCTTCTCGCCGTCTACCAGCAGCATGCCCGTGTGCATCCAAGTGTTGGAGAAGCCCTGGTGCCAGGCGCAGGTGGCCTGGGCGCACTCGTTCTCGTGATGTGGGAAGGCAAGGTCGGAGCCACCGCCGTGGATGTCGATCGGGGTGCCCAGGTAGCGATGCACCATGGCGGCGCACTCGGTGTGCCAACCGGGACGGCCTTCGCCCCAGGGGCTCGGCCAGCTGGGTTCGCCGGGCTTAGCGGCCTTCCACAGGGCAAAGTCGAGCGGGTCGTTCTTGTCCTCGTTCTCCTCGATGCGCGCGCCAACCATAAGGTCGTCGATGTTGCGGCCCGAGACCTGACCATAGTTGGGATCGCTGCGCACGGCAAAGTACACATCGCCGTTATCGGCTGCGTAAGCGTGGCCCTGCTCGATAAGCGTCTTGATCATAGCGATCATGGGGCCGATCTCCTTGGTGGCGCGGGGGCGCACATCGGGATCGAGCACGTTGGCGGCGCGCATGACGCCGATGAACTTGTCGGAGAACTCCGTCGCGACCTCGGCGGCCGTTCTGCCCTGCTCGTTGGCGCGCTTGATGATCTTGTCGTCGACATCGGTGAGGTTCTGGGCGAACGTGACCTCGTAACCGCTCGCGATGAGCCAGCGGCGAATCACGTCAAAGCTGATGAACGTGCGGGCGTTGCCGATATGGATGTTGTCGTAGACCGTGGGGCCGCACACGTACATGCGAACCTTGCCGGACTCGATGGGCTGGAACTCTTCCTTTTTATGGGTAGCGCTGTTGTAGATACGCATTCGTTACTCCTTAACGGTTTTCTGTAGCAGGCAGACGGCCCAGGCGCCAATTCCCTCGCCTTGGCCTTCCCAACCGAGCTTTTCGGTCGTGGTGGCGGCGACGCCCACGTTTTCGACGTCAACGCCCAGGGCATGGGCAAGGTTGGCGCGCATGGCATCGCGGTGCGGAGTGATCTTGGGTTGCTGACAGGCAATGGTGCAATCGGCATCGACAAACTCAAAGCCCAGCTCGCGCGCATAGTCCATCACGCGAGCGAGCAGCACCATCGAATCGGCACCCTCGTAGGCGGGATCGGTGTCGGGGAATAGCTTGCCGATATCTCCCCCGCGGCAGGCGCCCAGAATGGCGTCGGCCAAGGCGTGTGCGAGCACATCGGCATCCGAGTGACCCAGCAGGCCGCGCTCGTAGGGAATGTCGACCCCGCCGATGATACATCGACGCCCCTCCACCAAACGGTGGACGTCGTAGCCGTGGCCAATGCGCAGGTTACTGAACATGGGGAAGGTCCTCTCCCTCGGCCATACGGCCAAGCAGAATCGCGGTTACGGGACGCAGGTCCTCGGGCACCGTCACCTTAAGGTTATCGCGCGGGCTCTGGACACAGCGGACGCGCCCACCCATGCGCTCGACCAGTGACGAATCGTCCGTGCCGATAAAGCCCTCGGCAATCGCCGCGGCATGGGCGCGCTTCATGGCGTCGACACTAAAGATCTGCGGCGTCTGCGCGGCCCAGTAGAGCTCGCGCGGCGGCGTCTCGACGATGTTGTCGCCGTCGACAATCTTGAGCGTGTCGATCGCGGGTTGACCGCACACGACACCGTCGAGCGAGCGGTCGCCCACAAGCACGTCGATCGCATGATCGATGGCCTCGGTCGTGATGAGCGGACGGGCGCCGTCGTGGATGGCGACATATTCGAAACCCGCCGGTACCGCATGCACGCCGGCACGGGTGGAATCCTGACGGGTATCGCCGGCATCGGCGAAGCTGATGGGCGTGTCATAGTCAAACGGATCGATGGCCAGGCGGCGCATCTCGGCGCGGCGCTCGGCAGGACACACCACCACTATGTGGCCGACCTTGTCGCTCCGATCGAACGCGCGGATAGACCAGCTCATGAGCGGACGGCCCGCCACGTTAACGAGCTGCTTGCCGCCGGGATTTCCAAAGCGCTGGCCGCTGCCGCCGGCAACGACCACGGCGCATACGGGCGCCATTATGCGTTCCCCTGTTTGGTGCCCTTCATGCGGTACAGCGAGTCCGCAAGAATGGCAGGGTTGTTGACGCCAAAGTCGCCTAGGCGCTCCGGATCCTCGCTGATGTCGTCCATGAGCTCCTGCAACGAGCCATACTCGTCGACGATCTTCTCGGCCACGCCGTCGCGCACGACGGACACGCGCGAAAGCGTGCGCAGGCCCAGCGGCGTCATGACGGAGTCCTCGTCCAGGTCGTCGTAACCCAGAACCGCCGCCACATGCTGTGGGTCGGACAGGTCCTTAGGTGTCATACGGCTCAGGTTGGCGCGAATCTTCTCGGCATTAGCCTCGGAAGAATCACTTGCGTAGTCGCGGATCATCAGGTCGTATTCGGTATCCATGCTGGAGCCCGCGAGCTGCTCGAGCTGCATCTGCACGAGCTTGCCCTGGTTGCCCAGCTTGACGATGCAATCCTTAAGCTCGGTCTTTGCCTGCTGCATGATCTCGAAGCTCGAGAAAATACCGGTAATGTCGGCGAGCGTAACGTAGTCGTCGAGCTCGAGGGCCGTCAGGCGCAGCAGGGAGCGGTCGAGCGACTGACGGGTAGTCTGGAGCGTGGCGACGAGCTGGTTGACCGAGCTCATGATGGTGGTGACGGGCTGGATCTCGTAGCTCTTGCCGTGAACGTACACGTTGACGACGGCACGACGGGCCGAGACCGAGATCACGATGGCATCGGTGAGCACCGACATGCGAGCGGCAGTGCGGTGACGCATGCCCGTCTCGCTCGTGGCAAGCGAGGGATCGGGATTGAGGTGGAAGTTGGCGCGCAGGATCTGGGTGAGGTCGCCGTCGATGACGATGGCACCGTCCATCTTGGAGAGCTCGAACAGGCGGTTCGAGGTAAACGAAATGTTGAGCGGGAAGCCGTCGTTACCGGCGGCGAGCACGTTTTCGGTGTCGCCGACGCAGATAAGGGCGCCCAGGTGACCGGCAATGATCATGTCGAGGGCGGTGCGGATCGGCTGGCCAGGTGCCGTCAGGCGAATGGCCTGTTCCATACGCTTTTGCAGCTCGTTCTTATCCAAGGCATCGCTCCCATCGTATACGCTCCATAAACGTCAATAAGTTTCTCACGGTTTGCCCCTGTGACGCCCGCAAAATCCGATGCTTACAGAATGAGCGAACACAGCTGAGAGCCCCAATCCAAATGAGCTGCTTATGTGGTAGCATCGAGATTCGCATAAATAAGGGAGTAGTCGCGTGATCTGGTTCGCCTCCGGTAGCGCGGCAAGTCAACACACTGGCCGATACGGCCTGGCTTGCCTTAATGAACGAGACTCGTGGTTGTGCGCTCAACGCGTACGCCACGGGTCTTTTTTGTTGCTCCCCTGCCAGAAGTACACGCGGGTTCGCCCGCAGAGAGGGAGCCAGACTATGGGACTCGCCGAGCTCGTGCTGCTCGCCGTTGGCCTTTCGATGGACGCCTTTGCCGTTTCCATCTGCAAGGGTCTCGGCATGAAAAAGATCAACCTTAAAGTCGCCGTGGTGCTCGGCCTGTTCTTTGGCGGCTTTCAGGCCGGCATGCCCGTAATCGGATGGGCGCTTGGCAGTCAATTCATGAGCATCATCGGCCCCATCGACCACTGGATCGCCTTTATCCTGCTCGCCTTCATCGGCGGCAAAATGCTGTGGGAGGCCTTTACCGAGGACGAGGATGAAGGCAACGACAAGGATGCCGAAAAGATTGACCTGGGCGAATACCTGATCCTCGCCATCGCCACCTCAATCGACGCCCTAGCCGTAGGCATCTCATTTGCGGCGCTC
>CABSMB010000154.1 GCA_902478705.1 uncultured Collinsella sp.
TTCGCCTTAGTCTCGTGGGCTCGGAGATGTGTATAAGAGACAGGTGACGAGCGGCATGACCGAGCGTAAGGCCAAGATGATCGAGCTCGGCGACGCGTTCATCGCCTTCCCGGGCGGTACGGGCACGCTCGAGGAGATTGCCGAGGTCATGTCCGCTGTGTCGTTGGGGCATCTCGATGCGCCGTGCATCCTGTACAACCTCGGGGGCTACTACAACGACCTCAAGGCGTTGCTCGAGCATATGATCGATAAGGGCCTATCGAGCCCGCAGCGCCAGCAAGGTATCTACTTTGCCGACGATTTGCGCGAGATTGCCTCGATTATCAACGGATAAGTCTTGAGCTTGCCCCACTATGGCTCCCAATGGTGCCGTTCGCGGCGCAGACGGTTGGCTCGTTCGGGCAACGCTCGCTCTACAATAAAACGTAACTATGTCGACTTTGACCGCGGGAGGACCCGATGGATAACCTTGCCAAACCCAAAAACCGCGCGCTGTTTTTACTTAGCGTTGCCGTGACCGGTGCGTTCGCAGGTGCCGCGGTCTGGCTGTTCTTTTTTGCGATGGAGCACGGTATCGACTATCTATGGACCGAGATTCCGCACGCGCTGGGCGTCGCTTCGCCCGAGCTTGCCAGCGGCCCGTTTGGCTTTTTGCCGTACCCGTTTTTTGTCTGTCTGCTGGGCGGCCTGTTAATCGGTCTGTACGAAAAGATGACAGGCACCAAGACCGATGACCTCAACCAGGTGATGGCTAAGGTTAAGCAAGACGGGCGCTACCCGTACGACAACCTGGGCAAGCTTTCGCTCGTGGCATTGCTGCCGCTGCTGTTTGGCGGAAGCATTGGACCGGAGGCCGGCCTGACCGGCGTTATCGCGGGTCTGTGCAGCTGGGTCGGCGACCGTATGCGTCGCTTTGGCGCCGAGTTTAGGGAGCTCACGCTGCTGGGTACCCAGGCTGCCCTGACGGCGCTCTTTACCGCGCCCGTCTTTGGCTTTGTGGCGCCGCTTGCCGGCAGCGCCGACGGCCAGGGTGGCGACGACGATGGAGATTCCGCGTCCGACGAGATCGCGATCAAGCTGCCCAAGGCACAGAAGACCGTGGTCTACGGCATTGCGATTGCCGGCGGCCTGGGCACCTATCTGTTGCTCGGCCAGCTTGTGGGCGGCGGCATGGGCATGCCCAGGTTCGAGGCTGCCGTGGTGGGCAACTTGGAGCTTACCTGGCTCGTCCCTCTGTCGTTGATCGGAACAATCTGCGGCTGGCTGTACTTTGTCTCTGAGCACACGAGCGAAGCGCTTGCCCATGTAATAGGGGAGCGTCCTGTCGTCAAGGCCATGCTAGCCGGTCTGGCGCTCGCCATCTGCGGCACGGTCCTGCCCTACACCATGTTTGCCGGCGAGACTCAGGCCGACGTGCTCATGGAAACCTACCTGACCATTCCCGCTGGCGTGCTTATCGCGACCGGTCTTGTTAAGGCCATGCTGACGCCCGCCCTTATCAACCTTGGTTGGCGTGGCGGCCACTTCTTCCCGGTTATCTTCTCGGGCGTGAGCCTGGGCTACGGCCTTGCCATCCTCACCGGCGCAGATCCGGTCTTTTGCGTCGCCGTCTGCACGGCATCGACGATGGGTGCGGTCATGCGTCAGCCGGTCATGGTCGTGGGCCTGCTGCTTATGTGCTTTCCACTCAAGGGTATCGTCTGCATGATCATCGCGGCCGTCATCGCCGCCGGCATTCCACTGCCCAAGCCGCTGCGCAAGTAGCGCGGTTTTTCACGAGTCAATTCCAGGGGTACGAGATGATCCTGTACTTTAGCGCGACAGGGAACAGCGAGCATGTGGCGCGTCGCATTGCAGCGGCGACAAGCGACAAAGTTATGTCGATTGAGCGCTTTGATGCCGAGATCCTTCACCTTGCTGTGATGGAAGGCCCCTGTCGGCTGGGGTTTGTCGCCCCGGTATACGCCTGGGGCTTGCCGACGCCAATGATCGAGTTTTTGAAGACTGTCGACCTATCGGTTGCTGCCGGCACAAAGGGCGGCGAGCGCCCCTATACGTTCTATGTCTCGACATATGGTTCGACGACCGGGCAATCGGCCAAGTTCGCCCGCGATCTGCTGCACGAGCGTGGGCTCGAGTTAGATGCGGCGATGAGCGTCAAGATGCCCGATACCTGGACGCCTGTTTTCGACCTGTCTGACCCTCAAAAGGTTGAGGGTATCAATAGAGCTGCCGAGGCGCAGATTGATGCCGTGATCGAGGCGGTGCGGGCACGCCGCACGGGCAACATGATGCGCCATCGCGTGCCTCTGTTTGCATCGTGCGCGTATCACGCAATTGGGCTGCCGCGCATGCAACAGACGAGCAAGTTTGCCGTCGATGCTAGCCGCTGCGTCGGGTGTAGCCTCTGCGCTAAGCGCTGCCCCATGGCGGCGATTGAGATGCGCGACGGCCTTCCCGTCTGGACAAAGCCGGAGTGCGCAGCCTGCCTTCGTTGCCTGCACTGTTGTCCCAAATTTGCCATCTCGCACGGTAAGCGCACGGCATCCCACGGTCAGTACAGGCATCCCAAGCCAGGTGTGAGGATGTAGCGGCTGCTGGCCGCGCTACTTCCAAACTGCGAGCGCTGCAGTGCCCAGGACGATGAGAGCGAGACCGATGGCGCTGCGTCGTGAGAGTTTTTCGTTGAATGCCAGGCGCGCAAATAGTACCGATACGACAATCGATAGTTTGTCGATCTGCACCACGACACTCACCTGGCCTGTGGCGATGGCGTAGTAGCATAGCAGCCACGATGCGCCAGTCGCAATGCCCGATGCCGCGAGAAATACGAGTTCGTAGCGGTCTACGTGCACGGCTTGGCCCATCTTGCCTTTAGCTGCCACGATTGCCCATGCCATAACCAGTACCACACAGGTACGGATTGCCGTGGCCAGGTTGGACTCGACGCCTTCGATGCCAGCCTTGGCAAGGATGGACGTGAGCGCTGCGAACACGGCGGCGCCGAGGGCGTAAGCGAGCCAGGTTCGGTCTTGCTGCTGCTCGGGTCCGGCAGACTGCTTCTTCTCGATCATTAAAAACGTGCCGAGGGTGATGACAGCGGTTCCCACGAGCTTAACCGCAAGGTTGCTCGTCTCGCCAAAAAGCACAATGGCGATCAGTGCAGCGAGTACGGTGCTCATCTTGTCGACCGGTACGACCCTGTTGACGTCTCCAATGCTGAGCGCCTTGAAGTAGCAGATCCACGAAGCGCCAGTGGCAAGTCCTGAGAGGACGAGGAATAGCCAAGCCTTGGCCGCGATGCTGCCAATGGTCCCGATGGATCCAGAAATGCCCGCCATTACCCAGGCAAATACGAGCACCACGCAGGTGCGAATAGCGGTTGCGACATCGGAATCGGTGTGTCTGATGCCACATTTGGCCAGGATAGATGTGATGCCGGCAAAGAATGCCGATGCAAACGCTGCAACAACCCACGACATGGGTGTAGAGCCTCCTCAGGAACGACTACGCCAGAGCTACGGCGCTCGTCTGATGATACCGCTGGCGGCTACAGGTCGCGTGCTCGATAGACCTTGGTGCTGACGGTGCAGCTGATTGCAAATAGCACAAACGCCAGGGCGGCAATTCCGGCGCACAGGCATCCGATGACAGCGGGGTCGGGATTTGCTCCGGCAAATGACATGAGCCAGTTGCTGATGGGGTTGGAGGAGCTCAACGTGGCAATGGCAAGGCACCAGAGCAGGGCAAACAGGCCGACGGATAGGCGCAGCGCCTCCATGTGTCCAAATCGGAAGAACAGCGGCTGTGCCAAAAACACCATCATGAGGGAGATGAGCATCGATGCTGCCGAGGCTATAGCGATCTCAAAGACCGTCTGTCCCGTCGAGGGGATGCCCGCGCTGTTGAATAGCGGGATGGAGACGATGCTCAGAAGCGCGGCGGCGCACGCCATGACAGCCGAGAAGACAATGATGCTCAGGTAGCGTGCGCAAATAATGTCTTTGCGCGTGAGAGGCAGCGTTGCCCGATAACGCTCCCATCCGTTTTGATTGTCGAAGCCGGCCAGCGAGCTCATGACCATGATGGGCGACATGGCGCTGACCGCGCAGGCGCCGGCGCTCATGCCGGAATCGCCATCCGACGCGTTGGCGAGCGTCAGCACGACGAACATGAACAGGCTGACGCCCGCGATGCTCGGGATAAGCGTGCGAACGATGGCGAGCTCGGACATAAAGGCGCGTTTCATTTCGAAGCCCCTTTCAGCATGAG
>CABSMB010000155.1 GCA_902478705.1 uncultured Collinsella sp.
TCGTGGGCTCGGAGATGTGTATAAGAGACAGCTCCGATATTCTTTGGGTCATCGGTATCGTGTCTGCTAAGGCAATCGGCGCGCTCGTTGGTGACTGGGGCTACCTTGGCGGCCAGATTATGTTCGGTCAGCTTGCGCTGATTTCGATCATCGTCTTGCTCGCCCGTCAGACTATCCCCGAGTCTCCGGTTTGGATTCAGCACCATCAGGATGTTCTGTCTGGCCGTGTGGCCGAGGCTCAGCAGGCAAAGGTCGGCGATCTTCTCAAGAATCCCTACCTCAAGCCGTTCATCGCGCTCGTTATCTTCTACATTGGCACCAACGTTCCTGCCAACTCCATTGGTCAGTACTCCACTTGGATTGGCGCTAACGTCGTCGACCTGCCCATTTCGCTCGTCTCGACTGTTGGACTTATCTGCTACCCGATCCAGGCTCTCTGTGATGCCATTTTCATGAAGTTCGTTGACGGCAACAAGCGCATGCCGCTGTTCTACATGGGTGCTGCCATCTACGTTTGCGGCTTCCTGATGTTCCCGGTGTTTGGCGCCAACCTTTACACCTACGTGCTTACCCAGCTCCTTTTCTGCATGGGTGCCGGCTTCGCCTTCGAGGGCATGCTCAAGGTTTGGATGCAGGAGTGCTTTCCCACGCTGCTCCGTACCACGGCTAACGGTGCCATCGTCTTCTCCTCGCGCTTTATGTGCTCTCTCGCCGGCTCCGTGACGGCAACGTTTATTGCCGTCGCCGGCTACAAGGCTGCCTTCGGCGTCCTCGCTGCCATGGCCATCATCGGTTATGCGGCTGCTATCTGGTGCTTCCACAAGAAGCGTTACAACGCTTTTGAGATGGAGGCCGAGGCCGAGGCGCAGGCTGCCAAGGCTGAGTAGCACTTCCGCTTGACGGTCGCGGATATTTGACCGCCGCTTTTAGTGCAAACGCAAGCGAGCGCGACATAAAACATGTCTGTTGCGCTGATCTGATAACCGTCGCGCTCGCTTGCTTGCAATCATTAACTTTTTCTCATTGGAGGAAATCATGCTCGTTAACACCAAGGCCAAAGTCGGCGTCTTCTCTATCGCTCTCGGTGCCTATCTTCCGCAGTTCCCGCAGCTCATTCCCAACTTTGAGCAGCAGTACGAGGACTTTAAGGCCACGCTGCCCACGACCGTCGAACTCATCGACGGCGGTATGGTGACCACCAAGGAGCAGGCTCAGGTCGCGGGCGACAAGTTTCGTGCCGAGGATGTCGATCTGGTTATCCTGCAGATGCTCACCTATGCCACGAGCTACAACGTGCTGCCGGTCGTGCGCGACCTGGACGTGCCCGTCGTCGTGGTCAACGTGCAGAAGAAGGCTCAGCCCGACTACGCCAACACCGACATCCCCACGTGGCTGGGCGACCTGTACGCCTGCGGTGCCCCGGGCGAGGTCGTTGCCGACCTTAACCGCGCCGGCAAGCGTCACGCCGTGGTGACCGGCGTCGTCGAGGGCGGCGACCCGGCCGTGGCCGAGCAGCTCGAGCAGTGGTGCCGTGCCGCCCAGGTGCGTCGTCGCCTGCGCCGCACCAACATCGCCCAGATCGGCCGTCCGTACCCGGGCATGATGGACCTCTACATCGACGAGACCAACCTCTACAACCGTCTTGGCCTCTACACCAAGCAGTTCGACTGGGAGAAGATGTGGGCCATCGCCGACAACATCGACGACCAGGCTGCCGTGGATGCCAAGGCTGCCGAGATTCTCGAGACCTTTGACGTCGAGGGCGGTGCCAAGGTCTCCGACGAGCCCATCCAGGAGATGGCCAAGTACGTCGTCGCCTTTGAGCAGTGGGTCAAGGACGAGGAGATCGGCTTGGTCGCCAGCCACTACGACGGCTACGCCAAGGGTCAGGCCGGCGTGCTCGACTCCATGCTCATCCCGGCGTTCTCCATGCTCATCAAGCAGGGTACGAGCTGCGCGGTCGAGGGCGATATGAAGGTCGCCATTGCCATGAGCATCCTCAAGACTATCGCTGGCACCGGCCAGCTCTCCGAGATGTACTCCATCGACTTCCCCGAGGACATCGTCATCATCGGCCACTCCGGCTCCGGCGACGCCGACATCTCGACCGCCAAGAAGCCGACGCTCAAGGTTGTTCCCGTGTTCCACGGCAAGACCGGTGGCGGCTACCTCACCCAGTTTTATCCCGGCCACGGCACCATTACCTTCCTGGGCATCACGCAGGATGGCGACGGCAACTTCAAGTTCGTGGTTGCCGAGGGCGAGAACGTCGACGGCCCGATCTTCACGTTCGGCGACACCAACATGCGCATGAAGTTCTCGATCGGCGCCCGCGAGTTCATGGACCGCTGGAACGAGACCGGTCCGACCCACCACATGGCAGCCTGCCTGGGCAGCCAGACCGACACGATCCTCAAGGTCGCCAAGATCCTGAACGTGCCCGTGGACGTCGTCTGCCGCTAAGTTTGTCGCGTAAGCGAGAGAGAAGGACTGTTAATCATGGCTATTCGTAAGACTGGTGCCGGCAAGACCATCAACGGCTTCAAGATGAAGCTCTATCCCGGCTTTGCCGACGAGTACGAGAAGCGTCACAACGAGCTATGGCCCGAGATGGCCGACATGCTCCACGAGTACGGCGGCCACAACTACTCGATCTTCATCGACGCCGAGACCAACACGCTCTTTGGGTACATCGAGCTCGACGACCCCGAGCGTTATGCCGAGAGCGCCAAGACCGAGGTCTGCAAGCGCTGGTGGGACTTCATGGCGAGCGTCATGGAGACCAACCCGGACAACTCCCCGGTCTCCGTCGACCTGCGCTGCGCGTTCCATCTGGACTAGCGCCGTTATGTCAAAAGAAATGGCTCGCCTGGTTTTCCCGGGCGGGCCATTTCCTTTGGATAGCTATTAAACAGATTGATTATAGCTGCGCGGTTATAGATATGCGCCGAGGTTAATGGCCGTGGTGTCGGTTTGGGTTCTCGCCTGGGTGCTCGCACGCTCCAACAGGAACGGTCGCACGAGTTCTTGGCGGTTGATGTCCTCGACGGCCGTGACCGCGGTGACGGTGCGCGCGGCGGAGCCGATACGGACATGCTTAGTCTTGGCGGCGGGTCTATTCTCGATTTGCTCCATGAGCAGCTGGACACCCTTGCGGCCAATCTCGTAGCCCGGGGGCGCTACGGTGGTGAGCGGTACCGCGCCGCTCCAGGCGAGCGGATTGCCATCACAGCCGGCTACGCGGACCTGCTCGGGGACGGAGATGCCTTTGTCGGTCAACGCCGAGATGACGCCCGAGGCCAACACGTCGGTCAGACCGATGACAAAGTCGGGACACTCGTCGGCAGGGCGCTCGGCGAGTTGCGTGCCGATGCTATAGCCATCTGCCGCGGTATTCCATTCGCCGGCGTCGATGACCTCGATCTTGATGCCGGGGTACAGGGCGAGTGCCTTATGGATGCCGAGGACGCGCAGGGTGAGCTGCATAAATGCCGCTCGGCCCACAACGACGATATGGTGGGCGCCGTGAGCGATAGCGAGCTCGGCGATGATGCGGCCCTGGGCCTCGTTGTCGGCTGCCACGTAGTAGCCAGGCTCGGAGCAGTGGATGTCCAGATGGACGATGGGTACGGGCATCTTGGTCATGGCCGGGTGCCAGTCGGGAGATGCCATGGGCTGAACCATGACGCCGGACATCTGCGTGCCCATAAAGTAGCGCAGGTAATGATCCTCGAGAATATCGTCGTTATCGGCATTGGCGATAAGCAGGTCGTAGCCGTGCTTGCGGGCCTCGTTGTGGGCGCCGCTGGCAATCTGGAGCGAAAAGCCGTGATCGAGGCGGGGGAGGACCAGGCCAAAGGACTTGGTGGTGCCGCCTGCGAGCTGACGGGCGCTTTGGTTGGGCAGGTAGCCAAGGCGATTGATGGTCTCGTTAATGAGCTTGAGGGTCTCGGGGCGCAGCTTTTCGGGATGGTTGAGCGCGTTGGAAACCGTGCCCAACGAAACCCCGGCCTCGCGCGCGACGTCGCTGATTTTTACCTTTGCCATAGCGGCCCCTTTGATGCGTTTCAAGTACAAGCCAGATTGTAGCATCGCCCGCCTCTGAGGTGTCAAAACCTGCCAATTAGGGACAGGTTTATTTTGGTAGGTTTTATCTGGGCAAACGCTGGAGCCCAAACCACCACAAAGGTGCCTGTCCCCATCGTGGTGGTTTGGGCATGTGTGAATCGAGTGGTATCCAGTTTAAGATACCACTTCTGGTA
>CABSMB010000156.1 GCA_902478705.1 uncultured Collinsella sp.
TTGAGCGTCGATTCCGGGACGTAGCTTCCGCTGATGGCTCCAAAGGGAAAGCGCGTCCCGTTTCGAGCGGGGATTCCGGGATACATCTTCCGCAAGAGGCCTGTTTGGGAAACCATATCCCGTTTCGAGCCAGAATTCTAGGACGAAGTTTCCCCTAGAGGCCTCATTGGGAAACTATGGCCCTGAACTCTCCTACCCGTTCCCCCTGCGCCAATCTGTCGATTGAACATCGTTGTGTGTTCGCGCTATCATGCATGGATAAATTGGTTAGCCATGGCAAACGGTTAGCCATGGCGAACATAAATGCAACGCCCTGTGGGCGCCGGGGGAGGAACACGGACGTGAGACTCGATACACTCGAGATTGGAAAGGACGCCGTTGTCGCATCGGTGACATCGGACGACCAGGCACTCCGACAGCATATTTTGGACATGGGCCTAACACCGGGCACCGAAGTCACCATGATGAAGTACGCCCCCATGGGCGACCCGCTCGAGATCCGCCTGCGTGGCTACGAGTTGACGCTGCGCAAGGACGATGCCGCACGCATTGAGCTCGTGGATGTGCACGACACCGATACCGGCCCGCGCGTTAACGCCGCTATCGGCACGACAGATCACCCGGCACTGGGCGAGGGGACGTATTCGCCTCGTGCTGCCAAGACAGCCGTGCCCGAGGGTGCACCGCTACATTTTGCCCTCGCCGGCAACCAAAACTGCGGTAAGACCACGCTGTTCAACCAGCTGACAGGCTCCAACCAGCACGTCGGCAACTTTCCCGGCGTGACGGTCGACCGCAAGGACGGCACTATCCGTAACCATCCCGAGGCAAGCGTTACCGACCTGCCCGGCATCTATTCGCTGTCTCCGTACACGGGCGAAGAGATCGTCAGCCGCCAATTCATCTTGGACGAAAATCCCGACGCCATCATCGACATCATCGACGCTACCAACATCGAGCGCAATCTGTACCTAACGCTGCAGCTTATGGAGCTCGATCGCCCCATGGTCATCGCGCTCAACATGATGGACGAGGTGACGACCAACGGCGGTGCCATTGACGTCAACCTGCTCGAAAGCCTGCTGGGCGTGCCGGTCGTTCCCATTAGCGCCGCGCGCAACGAGGGTATCGGCGAGCTGGTGGACCATGCCCTGCATGTGGCGCGGTTCCGCGAGCGCCCCGGTCGCCTGGACTTCTGTGCGCCCGATGGTCCAGACGGCGGCGCACTGCACCGCTGCATTCACGGCATCGCCAACCTTATCGAGGACCATGCCGTGACGGCCCACATCCCGGTGCGCTTTGCGGCGACCAAGCTGGTTGAGGGCGACGAGCTAGTGACCGAGGCGCTTCACCTGGATCGCAACGAGCTCGACGCTATCGAGCACATCATTACCCAGATGGAGGGCGAGGCCGGCACCGACCGCCTGTCCGCGCTGGCCGATATGCGCTTTAGCTTTATCGGCGACGTGTGCGGGCGCTGCGTCGTCAAGCCGCACGAGAGCCGCGAGCACGTGCGCTCCGTTAAGATCGACCGAATCCTGACAGGTCGTTACACAGCCATTCCGGCGTTCCTGGTGATCATGGGCCTCGTTTTTTGGCTGACGTTTGGCGTGATCGGCGCGGCGTTGCAGGGACTTATGGAGGACGGCATCGCTGCCATCATCGCCTCGGCCGATGCGGGCCTCAAGGCGTTTGGCACCAACGACGTGGTGCGCTCGCTGGCTGTTGACGGCGTGCTTACGGGCGTGGGCAGCGTGCTGACCTTCCTGCCGATTATCGTCGTGCTCTTTTTGTTTCTCTCCATTCTGGAAGACTCCGGATACATGGCGCGCGTGGCCTTTGTCATGGATAAGGTGCTGCGTCGTTTTGGTCTGTCGGGTCGCAGCTTTGTGCCCATGCTCGTCGGTTTTGGCTGCACCGTGCCGGCTATCATGTCGACCCGTACGCTCCCATCCGAGCACGACCGCAAGATGACGGTCATGCTCACGCCGTTCATGAGCTGCTCGGCCAAGTTGCCGGTCTACGGACTGCTGTGCGGGGCGTTTTTCCCACAGGCGACGGTTCCCGCCATGGTCTCGCTCTATCTGATTGGTATTGCGGTTGGTTGCATCGCGGCTTTGGTGCTCAATCGCACAGCATTTAAGGGCGACCCGGTGCCGTTTATCATGGAGCTCCCCAATTACCGCCTGCCGAGCGTCAAGACGACGGTGATGCTGGCATGGGATAAGGCCAAAGACTTTATTACCAAGGCCTTTACCATTATCTTTGCCGCTACCGTGGTCATCTGGTTCCTTCAGACGTTCGACATCCGCTTTAATGTGGTCGCCGATCAGTCGCAGAGTCTGCTTGCGGGCCTCGGCAGCATCATCGCGCCGGCGCTGGCGCCGCTTGGGTTTGGCGACTGGCGTGCATCCACGGCGCTCGTCACCGGACTTATCGCCAAGGAGAGTGTCATCTCGACCCTCACGGTGCTTTTGGGCGCGACCTCGCCCGCGGCACTGTCGACCATGTTTTCGCCGTTTACCGCCTATGTGTTCCTGGTCTTTACGCTGCTGTACCCGCCCTGCGTGGCTGCCATCGGCGCCGTCAAGAGCGAGCTGGGCGCGCGCTACGCCGTTGCCGTGTTCGCGTTTCAGGTGACGGTCGCCTGGATCGTGGCGTTTGTCGTGCATTCGGCGGGCATATTGCTGGGGCTGGCTTAGTTATTTATTGACGGCGCAACCTCTGTGTATCGAATTGTTTTCGGCCCTGCATCTGTTGCTGACGGATACGGGGCCGTTGCTATATAATCGCCTCCACTCAAAATGATTGGAGACGTTATATATGAGTCAGGCAAGGCAAGACGGCATCACGCTCAGGCAGTGGCTCCCGCTCGTCGGGCTCACCTGCTGTGCGTTCGTGTTCAACACGTCGGAGTTTATGCCCATCGGCCTTTTGACTGATATCGCCGCGTCGTTCTCGCTCACCGAGGCCCAGGCGGGCATCATGATCTCGGTCTATGCCTGGGGCGTCATGCTGCTGTCGTTGCCGCTCATGGTGTTCGCTTCGCGTTTCGAGTTCAAGCGGATGCTGCTGGGCGTGCTCGCCGTGTTCTCGCTGGGCCAGTTTCTGTCCGCTGTGGCGCCGACTTATCCCATCCTGGTCTGCGCGCGCCTGGTGGTCGCTTGCGCACATGCCGTGTTCTGGTCGGTTGCCTCGATTATGGCGTCGCGCCTGGTTGACACCCGCCACGGGGCACTCGCCATCAGCATGATCGCCACGGGCTCTTCCATCGCACAGATCTTCGGCCTGCCGCTCGGCCGCGCCATTGGCCTGGCCGTGGGCTGGCGTATGACGTTTGCTGTGGTCGGAGCGCTGTCTGCTGTCGCGGTCGTCTACCAGGCCACGGTGTTTCCTGCCATGCCAGCGGGCGAGCGCTTTACCGTCAAGCAACTGCCCGAGCTGCTCAAGAACCCGTTACTGATCGCGCTCTATGCGGTCACGGTGTTCATGGCAACTGGCTATTACACGGGCTATAGCTATATCGAGCCTTTCCTGGCTCAGGTCGCGCATGTCGACGCAAGCGCCATCACTATGACGCTGACGGCGTTCGGCTGCTCTGGTCTGCTCGGAAGCTGGCTATTCGGCCGACTGTTCGATGGGCACCGCTTCCCGTTCCTCGCGATTACGCTCTCCGGCGTGCCGGTGGCTCTGCTGCTCATGGGTCCGGCCGCATCGTCGCTCGTGGCAGTGCTTGCCGTCTGCGCGCTGTGGGGCTGCTGCGCCACGGCCTTTAACGTGGCGTTTCAGGCCGAGCTCATCAAGTACACGCCGGCGGACTCGTCGGCCGTCGCCATGTCGATCTTCTCGGGCCTGTTCAATCTGGGTATTGGCACAGGTACCGCGATCGGCGGCGCCGTGGTTTCGGGCCCCGGTATCGCCTGGATCGGCTATGCAGGCGGTGCGATCGCTGCTGTGGGCGTCATCCTCGCTATCACGGTGATGTTCCCGGCCATTCGCCGCGCAAAGCCTGTCGCCTAATCACGTTCCCTCATCAATTGCGGTGGAATAGTTCCTGTTTAAGGCCTCTGAAGGTCCAAGCAGGAACTATTCCACCGCAACTTATTTTGGGGAAGAGGATACAAGCCGGGCATACAATGGATGTCGTTGTGTTGCGCTTACCGGGAGGTTGCTATGTGGGCATACGAGACGACGTTCTATCAGATCTATCCGCTGGGCTTTTG
>CABSMB010000157.1 GCA_902478705.1 uncultured Collinsella sp.
AGCTCACCGAGTACGGCATCATCCCCGAGGAGTGGGGCGGACAGAACATGTTCGTCAACATCTCGGCCAAGCAGAAGATCGGTATCGACGACCTGCTCGAGACCGTGCTGCTCCAGGCCGACGTGCTCGAGCTCAAGGCCAACCCCGATACGTTCGCATCGGGCAACGTCCTCGAGGCTAAGCTCGACAAGGGCCGCGGCTCGGTTGCCACCGTGCTCGTGACCCGCGGCACCCTGCGCGTGGGCGACACGCTGGTCGCCGGCCTCACCTATGGCCGCGTCCGTGCCATGCTCGACCCCAAGGGCAACGCCGTCACCGAGGCCGGTCCCTCCGACGCCGTCGAGATCTTGGGCCTACAGTCCGTCCCCAACGCCGGCGACGAGTTCCGCGTGTTCGAGGACGAGCGCGAGGCACGTGCGCTGGCCGACGAGCGTTCGCTCAAGGCCCGTATCGAGGAGCAGAGCCGCGTGAAGCACGTGACGCTCGAGAACCTCTTCGAGACCATCGCCGACGCCGAGGTCAAGGAGCTCAACCTGATCATCAAGGCCGACGTTCAGGGTTCCATCGAGGCCCTTCAGGACTCCCTCGATAAGATGGATCAGTCCGAGGTGCGCATCAACACGATCCATTCCGCCGTTGGTGCCATCAACGAGACCGACGTCGTCCTGGCCGACGCCTCCAACGCTATCATCATCGGCTTTGGCGTCCGTCCCGACGGCAAGGCCCGCTCCGCCGCCGAGCGCGAGGGCGTCGAGATCCGTTGCTACGACGTCATCTACAAGTGCCTCGAGGACCTCGACGCTGCCCGCATCGGCATGCTCAAGCCCACCGAGGTCGAGGTCTCCACGGGTTCCGCGACGGTCTTGGACACCTTCAAGGTGCCCAAGGTTGGTATCGCCGCCGGTGTCCGCGTCGAAGAGGGCGAGATCGCCGCGACCGATTCCGTACGCCTGGTGCGCGACGGC
Organism: uncultured Collinsella sp.; assembly: GCA_902478705.1. Taxonomy (GTDB): domain Bacteria; phylum Actinomycetota; class Coriobacteriia; order Coriobacteriales; family Coriobacteriaceae; genus Collinsella. The sequence continues at coordinate 966 of CABSMB010000157.1, forward strand.
ATCGTGGTCTTCAACGGTAAAATCGCCTCGATGCGCCACTACAAGGACGAGGCCAAGAGCCTCAAGAGCGGCTCCGAGGGCGGTATTGGCCTGGAGAACTTCCAGGACATCAAGCCTGGCGACACCATTGAGGGCTACCGCATCGACCAGGTTGCCCGTACCGAGTAGGGGGTAGCGCTATGAAGCAAACGCAGGCAACCCGCCGTCTGGGCGAGCAGCTTCGCGAGAAGCTCGGTTATATCCTGCTCTTTGAGGTTTCCGATCCGCGTCTCGACCTGGTCACCCTGACCGCGGTCGAGGTTGCGGTGGACCGTTCGTTCGCGCGCGTGTACGTGTCGTGCGACGCGAGCCGCTACGACGAGGTCATGGAGGCGCTTGCCAGCGCCAAGGGCCGCATCCGTAGCCTGTTGGCCCGCTCGCTCGATTGGCGCGTCACGCCCGAGCTCGATTTTCGCATCGATCGCTCGACCGATGAGGCCGAGCGCATCACGCGCGCGCTGGAAAACGTTCCCGCCACGCTTGCGATCGAAAAGGACGAGGACGGCTATCCAATTGCGGATGCCGCCCAGGAGGCAGCTTTAGATGAGTAATTCCGCCGACCTCGCATCGTGCGAGTCTGCAGATATTCAGCGACGCATCCTCGAGCTTATCGAGGGTGCGTCCTCCATTGCGATTTCGGGACATACGTCTCCCGATGGTGACGCCCTGGGCTCCGTGCTGGGTCTGGGCCTCTCGCTTATGAAGTTTTTCCCCAACAAGGACATTGCCCTGCTGCTGGCAGACGATGACCCGGTTCCGCGCATCTACCGCTTTATGGAGGGTGCCGACCGTCTGATGCCGGCATCTGCGTATACCGGCAATCCGGACCTGTTCATCTCGGTGGACGTGCCGGTCGTCGAGCGTCTGAACAACTCCGCCGAGGTGCTCCGCCGCTCGTCGCATGTGGTGTGCTTCGATCACCATCCGGCGCGCGAGGAATTTGCCGAGCTGAGCCTGAGGTGCGTCGGCGCCGCGGCCTGCGCCATGATTATCGGCCGCTTTTTGGATAATTGCGGTATTGTGGCTCGTGATGGTGTCGCGACGTGTCTGCTGTGCGGCCTGGTGACCGATACCGGTCGTTTTCAGTATCAAAACGCCGATGCCGCTGCGTTCCATGCCGCCTCGCGCCTGGTCGCGCACGGTGCCGATCCGGCGCGTGTTGCGCTCGAGGTCTACCAGAGCATGCGCGTTGAGTTCTTGCATCTCAAGTCCATCGTTATGGGCCGCATCAAGACGGTGGCGCACGGTCGCGTGGCATATAGCTATGCGTACCAGAGCGACCTCGAGGCCTGCGGCGTCACTTCGGACGAGTGCGACGGCCTGGTCGATGTGGTGCGTTCGGTGATGGGTGTGGAGGTCTGCCTGTTCCTGAAGGGCATTGAGGGCGATACCAAGGTGCGCGGCAACCTGCGCTCCAAGGGCGACCTCGATGTGTCCGAGATCGCTGCTGCTTTTGGCGGTGGCGGGCATCCCGCGGCCGCCGGTTTCTCTAACAACGGAACGATTCTCGAGACGCTCACCGCGGCACTCCCCATGCTGGCCGAGCTGGTAGGGGAGGATCCCGCTTCGGTGACCGTCGAGCTCTAACATTTTGGATGGTACATGGCTCGTCGTACGCCTTCTCAATTGAATATGCTGCTCGCCGTCGATAAGCCGGTGGGCTGCACGTCCCACGACGTGGTATCGCAGTGCCGGCGCGCCCTCCATGAGCGACGCGTCGGCCATGCCGGTACGCTCGATCCCATGGCCTCGGGTGTCATGGTGGTGGGCGTGGGCCAGGCGACCCGTCTGCTGGGCATGCTAACCCTCGATACCAAAAGTTATGTCGCCGACATTTCGTTTGGTGTCGAGACCAATACCGATGACGCGGAGGGCGAGGCCGTCCGCACGGTGCCCGTTGCCCCCGAGCTGCGCGATCTCGCTTACGCCCGTGAGCAGCTGGCCGCTATGCTTGGCCCGCAGATGCAGGTGCCGCCAGCGTTTTCGGCCATCTCGGTCAATGGCGTTCGCGCCTATAAGAGTGCTCGCGAGGGCAATGCGGTTGAGTTGCCCCCGCGCCCCGTCGAGGTCTATGCCGCCGACCTGATCGCCGTGAGCGGCGAGGGCGATACGTGCGTCTGGACCGTTGCGTTTTCGGTAAGCAAGGGCACCTACATTCGCGCGCTCGCTCGCGATCTGGGTCGCGCCTGCGATAGTGCTGCGCATATTTCCGCGCTGCGCCGTACGGCCTCCGGCGTGGTTTCCATTGGCGCCTGTCATGCGGTAGAGGAGCTCTCTGCCGAGTCCGCTGCCGGCTTCGCTCTGGATCCCATCGCTGCCCTTGGTGCCACGCGTGTCGATTTGCCGGGTAATCTTGCAGACGACCTGCTTTGTGGCCGCCGCATTCCCGTTGAACGCGCGCTTGCGGACTTCGATAGGGCGAAGGCGCCGTTCGCGCTCGTGCTCGATGGGGGATTGAAGGCGCTTGCTCGTATCGAGGGCGGCCGCTTTGTGATGGAGCACGTCTTTCCGCAGGCGATAGGCGGTGTTCGATGATGCTGGCGCCCCACGAGCTCGCGCGTGTCTTTTTCGCGGGTGAGTTGGATGAGGCCCGTATCGTTTCTGCCGATGCATTTGATGAGTGCGAGTTCTTGGGTGCCGCGTCGATCGCCATTGGCGTGTTTGATGGCGTGCATCGTGGGCACCAAGAGCTGATCGACGCGGTTATTCGCGATGCGCATGATCACGGCAGCAAAGCGGTCGTGATCACCTTCGATCCCGATCCGGATGTCGTGGTGAGTCCGTCGCCCGCTCAAAAATTGATGACGACGGCCGACCGCCTGCATGCCCTGGCTCAATCCGGGGTCGATGCGGTGGTGGCCGTTCGCTTTACGCCCGCCGTGGCGGCACTCGACCATGTCGGGTTTCTGGCACTGTTGTCGCGTGTTATCGACATTCGCTCCATTCGTGTAGGCAGCGATTTTAGGCTCGGCCACGGCGGGGCTTCGGGCGTTGCCGAGATGCGCGCCTGGGGCGCTGAGCGCGGGGTTGACGTTTACGGTCACGACCTGCTCTGCGTTAACGGGCAGACCATCTGCGCCACGCGCATCCGCCATGAGCTGGGTCAGGGTCATGTGGAGCTGGCTGCCGAGCTTCTCGGCCGTCCCTATATGCTGCGCGGCGTTGTGGCGGCTGGCCGTCACGAGGGCTCCGATATGGGC
>CABSMB010000158.1 GCA_902478705.1 uncultured Collinsella sp.
GTACATGACGGGCGGTCTGGCGCTCATCCTGGGCGAGGTCGGGCAGAACTTCGCCGCCGGCATGACGGGTGGCGTGGCCTATGTCTTTGACCAGTACGGCACGCTCGATGCCCGCGTGAACCACGAGAGCGTTGAGCTCAAGGCCCCGACGGCCGGCGAGCTGGCGCAGATTCGCGAACTCATCCAGGAGCACGTGGACGCGACGCAGAGTCCGCGCGGCATTAAGCTACTCTACAGCTTTGAGACGATGAGCAAGCACTTTGTGAAGGTCATTCCGACCGAGTACGATCGCGTGTTGGCGATTATCGCCGCCGCCGAGGCCATCGGTAAGACGCATGCGCAGGCCGAGGAGCTGGCGTTTGACATTGTGACCGGTCGCGCGAGTGCCGCGGATGTTGCTCGCTTCGATGTTGCGGGCGGTGCTGCGGGCGCTGCGCCTGTGGTCGCTACCGGTTCTGTTGCTTCGACCAAGAAGGAGGCGTAAGTGCCATGGGTAAGCCCGGTGCTTTTCTTGATATCGATCGCGTGACCCACGAGCTGCGCCCCGTGGAGGAGCGCAGCCGCGATTTCGATCCGCTGTACGTGGAGCTCGATGACGATGCGCGTCGCGCCCAGGCGAGCCGCTGCATGATGTGCGGCGTGGCGTTTTGCCAGATGGGCGCGAGCTTTGGCAAGGCACGTCCGAGTGGCTGCCCGCTGCATAACCTGATTCCCGAGTGGAACGAGCTGGTGTACCGCGGTCGCTGGGATGAGGCGGCCGAGCGTCTGTCGCTCACCTCGCCCATGCCTGAGTTTACGAGCCGTGTGTGCCCGGCGCTGTGCGAGGCCGCGTGCAACCTGGGATCGGTCGACGGCCAGCCCACGACGATTCACGATAACGAGCGCGCGATCAGCGATTACGAATGGGCGAACGGCGGCCCGCGTCGCTTTGAGCCGGCGGGGGAGGACGCGCCCACGGTCGCCGTGGTTGGTTCCGGCCCGGCTGGCCTGGTGGCTGCGTGGGAGCTCGCGCGTCGCGGTGCCCGCGTGACGGTGTTTGAGCGTGACGACCGCCCGGGCGGCCTGCTCATGTACGGCATTCCCAACATGAAGCTCGAGAAGTCCGTGGTCGAGCGCCGCGTGGCGCTCATGCGCGAGCTGGGTATCGTCTTTGAGCTGGACGCCGACGTGACGGACCCTGCGGTAGCAGCCAAGCTCGACAGCTTTGACGCTGTCGTGGTGGCAGCCGGTGCACGTGCACCCCGCGGTCTTTCGGCTACGAATGTGGATGCCCCGGGCGTGGTGTATGCCGTGGACTACCTGACGGCTTCGACTGTCTCGGTGCTCGATGGTGGTGAGCCCGCGGTGAACGCGCGCGGCTTGGACGTTGTGGTCATTGGCGGCGGCGATACCGGCAACGACTGCGTGGGTACCGCGGTGCGCCAGGGTGCGCGCAGCGTGCGTCAGTTTGAGTTCCTGCCGGCCGCGCCTGATGCGCGTGCAGTGAGCAACCCCTGGCCGCAGTGGCCCAACGTTAAGAAGACCGATTACGGCCAGCAGGAGGCCATCGCTGCCATGGGCGGCGAGATGCGTGCTTGGGGCGTGGATACGCTCGAGGTGCTGCTGGACAAGAAGGGTGCGGCCGCGGGTCTGCGCGTGGTCGACCTGGATTGGTCGGCTGGCAAGCCCGAACGCATTGCGGGCTCCGAGCACGAGGTGCCGGCACAGCTGGTGCTGATCGCCTGCGGCTTTACGGGTCCGGAGCACAGCGTGTTCGAAGCTGTCGGCGTGCCTGTTGCCACGGCGGGCCGTCCGCTGCCCGTGATGGCTTCCGAGGGCTCGCACCTTGCGGCCCGCGTGGATGGCGTTGCTGCGGATGCCGCGCCGGTGTATGTGGCCGGCGACGCCCGTAACGGCAGCTCGCTCGTTGTGAACGCCATGGCCGATGCCCTGGCCTGCGCAGCCGAAGTCGCCGAGGCGCTGGAGCTGTAAGGTAGTCATTTAAGAACGTCCCCAATGACTAGTCATTTTTTGTCTAGTCGTTGGGGACACTCTTTGCGAGCGATTTGCTCGTTTGTCGACGTACGGGTGTTCATTTGTTGACTTCTTGGGCTGTGGTCACCTGTTGTTTCTGTGGTGGTTGCGGGCGTTTGCCTCAAATGGGTGAAATGGCTGTCTATGTCTACCTGCGGTTTCTTTGCGGTGCGCTCATTCGGTCAAGTGTCCCGTCAAGTGTTTGGTTAGCATCTGGTTTGCAGCCGAAGGCCTATTTTGTCCGTGCTTGCCTCGGCTGCTCGCCCTCCTCGTAAGCTCAAATTGAGGTCCATCAGTTTGAGGAGGATGCCATGACTGACCAAGTTTTTGACCGAGCAGAGCTGGCCGAAGCCGTCGGCAACGATATTGCCGACATGGCTCACTTTTGGATGCTGCGGAAGTTTCAATTCCTGGAGCCGGCGCGCGAGCAGTTCGAGATTATCGTCGATCCGTGGCTCAGCTATTGCGAGGAACCTTCTCAAAACGAAATCATGGCCTACAACATGGCGTTTACCGATTGGCTGCTGTTTGAGCGCCCCTATTACCACGGTAAGACGCTGTTGGAGCTGTATGTGGACGAGCCGCCAGCGTCAATTTCTCCTGCTTCGCTCGGGCGACTTAAGCAGGTGCGTGACACGCAGTATTTTTCGCGCTTTGGCATTTTGGACAAGGACCCTGCGACTGGCATGGTCGTGCTGAAGGACACGCGCACCGACCGTCGCTTTGACGTTTACGACCCACATATCGTGCAAAAGGAGCGCTGGAACGATGGCGCGATTGCGGTGCGACTCGCGTGCGTCGACGATGTCTGGCTGACGGCGGGGCAGCTCTACCTGTATGACATCGCGCGCCTGAGCGACACGGCGGTCGACGGGCCAGGCGCGGTGCATCCCGAGGACCTAGAGGACGGCTTCGATACCTCGTGCATCAGCTTCTTTTTGCGCCTGGTCCGCGACATCATGGGTGCCCAGGGGCGGTACGTGAAGTCGCTCAATATTTACGAGCAGGAATGGGAGTAGGGGATGGGCTGTCGCAGCGCCGCCGCCTGTCTATTTGTCTCGGTCTGTAACGTTTGGGGGCCTGGAGAACGTCTAACTGTTACAGATCGAGACGTTTGGCACCTGACTGGGGGAATGTCTCAATCTGTAACATCTACAGGCCAAAACTCGACCTAACTGTTACAGATTGAGACAAAGGTTGGCCGCGGTGCCGAAAGATCTTGATCTGTAACATCTAGCGGCCAAAAATCGGTCTTCCTGTTACAGATCGAGACAGAGGTTAGACGCACGACTGAAAATCTCGATCTGTAACAACTAGAGGCTTAAAGACTGTCTTCCTGTTACAGATCAAGACGTTTGTCAGCGGAGGCAACGGTGACAATGGTCCATTTGTCCGATGTGGTGGTGATGGAAGTGTCTAATACCGTTTTCAAGCACAAGCATGCAACACGTAACACCTTGGCGCGGAATAGGATGCTTACCAGGCTCACGAAGGCGGCTGAACAAGGCGTGCTGCTTGTGACGCACGACAATGCCGAGCTCATGTGGCTGCGGCGTCATGTGGGAACCGATGATATTGCGGAGCCCGAGCCGTATTTGTTCTGTTTTCAACATGATTGGGATGCGTTGACGCCGGCGGAGCGAGCGCTGCGTACCGTCAAAGGGCTTGCGGAGTTTCATCCCGATTGGGCGTTTTGGGGTTATGACGCGGCGCTTTTGTGGGGTCTGGAGGTGCCGAATGACCTGCTTGGGCCGCGATTTCTTGTTAAGACAGGTTGCTCGGTGCCGCTGAGTGCGGGATGCCGGCTGTTGCGTCCGCAGGCGGCGGGTGCACTCGAACAGGTCGACGGCATGCGGGTGACGCCGTTTTGGCGCACGGTGGAGGATTGCCTGTTGCGTGCGCCGTTTTCGTATGGCCTGGCGATTGCCGATTCTGCGTTGCGAGCAAAGGGCGTATCGCGCGATGACCTGGGCGAGTGTCTCCGCTCCGATTGCGAGGGCAGGCGAGGGTATCGCAGGGCGCAGGTGATCGCGTCGTATGCGGACGGGCTGTCCGAAAACGGCGGCGAGTCTCGTTTTCGGGCATTCTTTATTGCATACGGTTTTCCGGTGCCAGAGTTGCAGGTGGAGTTTCGTGATCCGCTCGATCCGAATCAGGTATTTCGAGTCGACTATTTCTGGAGGCTC
>CABSMB010000159.1 GCA_902478705.1 uncultured Collinsella sp.
CGCCCGCCATGAGCGAAAAGGCGTTACTGAAGCTCGCCGCCGCGCTGGAGCGCTCGAGCGAACACCCGCTGGCCGAAGCGATTATGGCCGAGTGCGAGGCGCGCGGAATCGTGGCGCGCATGGTCGAGGATTTTGCCGCCGTGCCCGGGCGAGGCGTTACGGCGCGCGAGGGGCAAAACGCCATCGCCGCCGGCAATATGCGTCTGATGAACGAGCTAGGCGCGGAGGTGCCCGCAGGACTTGCCGAGCAATTTGCCACCGAGGGCAAAACGCCGCTGTTCTTTGCCAAGAATGGCGAACTCGTTGGTACCATCGCCGTGGCTGACGAGGTCAAGGAGACGAGTGCCGAGGCAATCGCCGCGCTGCGTTCGCTCGGCGTCGATGTGCGCATGCTCACCGGCGACAACCGCGTGACGGCCGAGGCCATCGCCCGCCGCGTGGGGCTGAGCAGCGAGCAGGTTATCGCCGACGTCCTCCCCGCCGACAAGGAACGCCACGTGCGCGAACTGCAGGATGCGGGCGGCAAGGTCGCCATGGTGGGCGACGGCATCAACGACTCCCCCGCCCTGGCGCGCGCCGACGTGGGCCTTGCCATCGGCACCGGCGCCGATATCGCCAAGGAGGGTGCCGACGTGGTGCTCATGCGCAGCGACCTCATGGACGTCGCCCGCGCCATCGAGCTTTCGCGCGCCACGATCCGCAACATCAAACAGGACCTGTTCTGGGCACTGTTTTACAACGGCATCGGCATTCCGCTCGCCGCGGGCGTGTTCTTCCCGCTCACCGGATGGCAACTCTCGCCGATGTTTGGCGCCGCGGCCATGAGCCTGTCGAGCGTGTGCGTCGTAAGCAATGCTCTGCGTCTGCGAACCTTTAAGCCCAAGACGGTGCGCTGACGCACCCGACCTTGCCCCTCAAACCGTCGCTCGCGTACCCAAGTACGCTTCGCTCCTCTTTCGGGGCAATCTCGGGCACCTCAGCGCACCTTTAAGATGACGCTGTTCACGACTAAACTGTCAGATAATCTCAATCGATAAGGAGTACACCCATGCGTTACACAATTAAGACTTCCGGCCTCATGTGCGGCCACTGCGACGCTACTGTCGAGACGGCACTGCTCAACGTGGCCGGCGTGACCGACGCCGACGCCGATCACGAGACCCAGACCGTCCAGGTGGAGTGCGCCGACACCGTGACCACCGAGCAGCTCGCTGCCGCCGTCGAGGGCGCCGGCGAGAAGTTCCACGCCCTGTCCGTGATCGCCGCGTAGCAGCTACCAGAGGCATTCGATCCCATCGACCAGAAACGAGGACCCGCCATGATGGCAGACCATAAATCGGTGACCCGCATGCTCAAAACGGCACGCGGGCAAATCGACGGCATCCTGCGGATGGTGGAGGAGGACCGCTACTGCGTCGATATTTCCACGCAGCTCATGGCCACACAGGCGCTCCTCGCGCGTATTAATGCCGACGTGCTCAAGGCGCATATCGAGGGCTGCGTCGCCTCGGCCATCGAATCGGGCGACGAGGAGCTCAAAGCCGCCAAGCTCGCCGAGATAGAGCGCGTCGTCGACAAGCTCGCCAAATAATTGGTGCAAGGGGGACAGGTACGTTTGCACCACCTTGGTGCAGATTTACCTGTCCCCAATGCACCAAAAGGGGTATAAGGGCGTGCAGCATATCGAACGAAAGGCAATTCGCATGAATGACTTTATGAAGGGTCGCAACGGCGCCGACGAGCTCACCATCGTGATGGGCTTCGCAGGCATTATCATCGCGATGATTGGATCGATGGCCCGCATCCAGTGGCTCAGTTGGATCGCCATCGCCGTTATCGTGCTCGGCGTGCTGCGCGGTCTGTCCAAAAACATCGATGCGCGCCGCAAGGAGAACGATGCCTTTGTCGCGGCGACCGCAAACGTCCCCGGCCTCGGCAAGTTCGTCGCCAGCTTGGGCGGCGGGGCTGCAGCTGCCAACGCCTCGCGCGCAGCCGGCACCAGCAAAGAAGACTTTGAGCGCGCCAAGCGCACGGCCAAGAAGATGTGGAAGGGCCGCAAGACCACGGCGTACCTTAAGTGCCCCAACTGCGGCCAGATGCTGTCCGTCCCCAAGGGCAAGGGCAAGATCCGCGTCACCTGCCCCAAGTGCCACGCCAAGATGGAAACGCGCTCCTAGCCGCTACACCATAGGACAAAATTAAAGCCGAGGCCTCGTGTTGAGACCTCGGCTTTTTGCATGGAGCGACATCATTCGATGAAGCTGTCGCCCCGTCGCGCCAGCGCCTAAGCTACGCCGTCGCGAGCCAGCTCCTCTGCCAGGGCTTCCGCCGGCATGGCCATAATCGCGTCGAGCTCGGTGTCAACCTCGGGGATACGTTTCACCTTCAGCTTACGCGCCAGATCACCGCGACACATCACGTGCATTGGCTCACGCAGAGCGCACAGGTCATCGAGCGGGTTCTCGCGTGTCACCAAAATGTCGGCCGCCTTGCCGCACTCGATCGTACCGGTCTCGTCACCCAGGCCCAGTAGCTCAGCATTGACCTGCGTGGCCGTATGCAGCGCGAAGGCATTGCTCACGCCCACGTACTTGGCAAAATAGGCCACCTCGCGCCACATGTCGTACTGCGTCACGAACGGGCAGCTCGAGTCCGTGCCCAGGCCTACCTTGATACCGGCTTCCAGCGCCGCACGAGCGCTCTCGATAATGCCCGAGCACACGATGTCACCGTTCTTCTTTTGCGTGTCAGTCGAATGGGTCTTTTCCGGATCGAGCAACACAAACGGCAGCGCCGGACTGATCGTGCAAGTCACGCTTGGTGCGCGTCCCTCGAGCTGTGTTTCCGCGGCGCCGTGGTACAGTTCCAGGATCTCGGGGGTCATCGGAGCGCTGTGCTCGATCGTGTCGACGCCGGCCTGAAGCGCGGCCTTCACACCTTCGGTGCTCTCGACATGGGCCATGACCGGAAGGCCAACCTCGTGTGCCGCCTTGCACGCCGCCTCGGCGACATCGACCGGCATGCGCAGCACGCCCGGCTCGCCCACTTCGGTCGCGTCGAACACGCCGCCCGTCACGAACAGCTTAATGACGTCGGCACCGCGCGCATACAGATCGCGCACCTGCTGGGCTGCCTCTGCGGGAGTATTAGCCACCTGCGCAAAGAGGCCTGCACCGTGGCCACCCGGCACCGTGACACCCGTTCCCGGTGCCACCAGACGCGGACCCTGATACTTACCGGCATCGATAGCATCGCGCACGGCGATGTCGGCAAACAGCGGGTCGCCTGCACCGCGCACCGTAGTCACGCCGCTTGCCAGCTGCTGCTGAGCGCTGCCCTTGAGGATATGGCGCACGATGGCGCGCCCCACGGGATTGTCGAGCTTCTTCATCAGCGCGCCCGCATCGCCCGCCGAAACCGGCTTGCCCGAACCGCACAGATGCACATGCATATTGATGAGACCCGGCATGAGATACGCACCTGCCAGGTCGATGACCTCGGCCCCCGCTGGAGCTTGGGCCACGGCGCTCGGTCCCATCCAAGTGATGATGCCACGCTCGACGGCCACGGCCATATCGGGCTGCGGCTTCATATGTTCCGAACCATCCAAAACGGTCGCATTGATAAACAATGTGGGACGATCGGCAGTCGCCATATCGAGCTCCTCCCTCGCGATTAACTTGAACATTTGTCCATTATCACCCAGTGCGGCAGGGTTGCTGTGGACATATCGGTTAACGGAGGGACGAGAGAGATGTGAGGGCAAACGGAAACAGTGCAGCGATGCTTCGGCCGTTCCAGCAAAACGTCTAGATCTGTAACAGGTAGACCGGGTTTTAGCAGCCAGGTGTTACAGATCGAGATCTTTCGGCACCGCGTCCAACGTTTGTCTCAATCTGTAACAGGTAGGTCGCATTTTGGCCTGTAGATGTTACAGATTGAGATATTCTCCAGCCCCGTCGTCAAACGCCTAGATCTGTAACAAGTAGACAGGTTTTCGGCCTCTAGATGTTACAGATTGAGAACTTTTAGCGGTAGCCAACCTTCTGTCTCGATCTGTAACAGTTGCGAGGCCAAACGGCCCCTTGTTGTTACAGATCGAGACAAACTCGGTAGGAACAACCACATCCGCGTCAGTTGCACCCCTCAGCGCCCATACCACTGCCGTCTCCATTCCTCCGCC
>CABSMB010000160.1 GCA_902478705.1 uncultured Collinsella sp.
GTTGCACACGACCCGCTACCAGCAGGTTTATAAAACGCCAGAGGTCCCTGTCTCCACATTTGACCTAGAAAAGGCGCTCAGTCTGCAGAAAGTTTCCGCAAAAGCTCACGCGGTGCAGCGGACAAAGTCCATGTTTGCGAATCGCCTCGATGTGCTCGGGGCTTGCGTAGCCCTTCGACTCGGCCAGATGGTACTGAGGATACTCTGCATCGTACTCGACCATCATCTCGTCACGTGTAACTTTGGCCATAATGGACGCCGCGGCGATACAGGCGATCTTGGCATCGCCCTTCACCACGTCGCGCTCGTTGGGAACGGCGCCCAAGGGGTTACCGTCCATAAGCACGCAATCGGGCTCGAGCCCCGTATCGGCCACGGCGCCCGCGACGGCGGCGCGAATGGCGCGGGCCATGCCCATATCATCGATATCCGCAGGAGCGATGTGGCAAAAACCGATCGCGGTCGCCACCTCGGCAATCTGCACCGAGAGCAGCTCGCGGCGCGCCGGCGTGAGCTTTTTGGAATCGTTGATGCCCCAGACGCGCGGCTCCATGGGAAGGCACACGGCGCACACCGTCAAAGGACCGGCCACCGAACCGCGACCCACCTCGTCGACGCCCACGACCACGCCATCCCCGCCGAGCTCGTGCATCAGATCGTACATGCCGTTGACGCGCTCGCGCTCGGCAAGCTCCTTGGCATGGCGCTTAAGAGCACGCTCGCAAGCCTTGATCACCTGCTGGCGCGGATCCTCGCGATAATGCTCCACGAGGGCGGGAATCTCCTCAAACGTGGCGCTCGCCAGCTCGCCGGCAACCTGCGATGCCGAAACCGAGCTCGTCATGTTGGCCATATCGGGGCCTCCTTGCATGCAAATCAGATAAAAAGAAGGGCCACCCGAAGGTGACCCTTTTGTCCAAACGAGTGGACAGACGCTGCGATCTTCTTAGCGCTTCTCGGGGATGCGAGCAGCCTTGCCCACCTTGTCGCGGAGGTAGTACAGCTTGGCGCGACGGACGCGACCATGACGGACGACCTCGAGCTTGGCGATCTTGGGGCTGTGAAGCGGGAAGGTACGCTCAACACCGACACCGAAGGAAATCTTGCGGACGGTGAAGGTCTCACGGGCACCGGCGCCGGCCATGCGGATGACGTCACCCTGGAAAACCTGGATGCGCTCGCGGTCGCCTTCCTTAATGCGGTAGTGAACCTTGACGTTGTCGGCAACGCGGACCTGCGGGATGTCCTCGCGGATCTGCTGACGCTCGATTGCGCGGATGTAATCCATGTGCAATTCCTTACTCTTCTAGAGGTGCCGTACCACCTTGGCCGGCACGTAGTTGAACAAACGTATTCGAGTATACACGCCACGACCTCGGCTGCAAGAACTATTTTGCCCATGCGCAAAAAGACAAAAACACGCACTCTTTCTGCACTTATGCGCCGTCCGCAGCATCAGTCGTCGGCGTCGTCACGGTAGTTCCGGGCGCAATGTAGCCGTATTCGAGTAGCACCGAAAGCGCATGCTGCTTCCATGTGGCGAGCTCGTCGTCATTATAGTTGCCGTGGACCCATTCGTTCATCGCGTCCTCGGCATCCTGGGGCACCAGACCCTGGCTGTCGGCCATCAGATACAGAATGCCAAGGATGTCGAAGTCCTGCTTGGTCATCTCTTCCTTCTTCGAAGAGCTGATCAAGCCGTGATCGATGCCGTAGCGGCAGATATCGGTCAGCACGGTAACAAGGCCCGTGGGGATAGAAGATGCATCCTTCGCGGAAGCGGGCGCGTTGCCGTCACTCGAAGCAGCGGCATCGTCGCTCGCCGGAGCAGACTCGGTCGCGTTTACATCGGGTGTTGCCTGCTCGTCCTGAGCAGGAGCCGCACTGTCCGCCGTTGCCGAGGAATCCCCCGTTGGGGCTGCCGTAGCGCTCACCGGCGTCTCGACCACCGTCGTCATCGGGTCGACTGGCGCGGGAGCGGCGACAACCTCAGCCCAATCCGAGTACACGCTGTCGATAAACGCACGCACATGAAAGGTACCCGGCTGCGAGATGGTCATCGTGCCGTCCGCGGCAACCGAGATGCCCTTGCTCTCAAGCTCCTGGGCCTCCCAGCTGCAGACCCTATCGACTTCCTTGCCCGTCGTGTCATAGACCGTGGCCGTCAGGCCTTCGATGCCGTTGAGGTTTTCCTCCACGCCGACGACGGTCTGTGCCGCGCCCTCGAGCTTGATGCTGCCGTTAAACGGCTCGGGCGCAACGTCACTTACCTTATATTTGTAGGCCGCGGCGTCAATCTCGTCATTGGTCGAGACATGTCCGTTAACGTCCACATAGGTGTCCTCGGGGATAAAGTACTTTACGTAGGCGGTGCCGGCCTTCTTGCCCACCACGACTTGCTCGTGCGTGACAGGGTCGGTCTGAATCTCGATGACGTCGGACTTGCACTCCTTGCCCTTCTTGTCGACCACGCGCCAGTCACCCGACGACTTCACAAAGCCGTAGTAGTCGACATCGTCCTCGTCCCTTGCACGCACGCGATAGGAAGAAATGGGGTCTTCCTCTCCCACCGTAAGCTTTCGGGTTTTATCGGTCTGCAGCGACACGAGAATCTTCGATATGGGCTTAATAGGCTGCGGCGTGCCCAACTGCGTATCGACCGTCACCGACTCAAACGACAGGTTGGCACCCGTAATGGACATGGGATAGGTCGCGGCCATGTCGTTGAGCACGTTGCACGTGCGCGGGGCGCCGCCGTTGCGCGAAGGAACCTCGCGATCGGCCAGGACCGAATTCCAGTCGATGGCGCGCACCATGTGGTTGTTAGTACGATGCGACCAGCTCGTGACGTTTCCGGCGGTGGTATCGTAACCGTCGTCGCCACGATGGGCGATCGAGCGCAGGAACAGGTTCTGTACGGCGTCGGTCGACTGATCGCCAAAGGTGGTGTAGAACGAACGCTGGTCGTAACCGGCGGTATGGAACTCCTGCACGGCGGCGTTATCGTCGTAGCACTCGCCGTTCATGTTAAAGATGATGACGTCGAACGTCACACCCACCGGCTGGTCATAGTCCTCGGAGAGCGTCGTGGTAGAACTCGTCTGCTTGCTGTTGACTTGCGTATGCGCCGGAATCGTCATATTGACGGTGACCGACTGATTGTCCGTCGTGGTGATCGACTGTTCCTCGGTTTTGCTTGCCTCCCACAGCTGGGACATGGTGGTTTCGGCCGAAAACGAGGTCTCGATCTCCTCGCTCGCTGTTCCGGGCACGCCCAGCGACTCCTTGAGGCTCACCGATGCGCCCCAAGAGCCGCCCTTGGAAAACGATGCGGATTCAGAGGTGCTCGTGCCGACGGTCTCCTCGGTACCGCGGGCGAGCGTGATACTCTGCGAGGCGTCCTCATAGCCGACGTTAAGCGCCGAGGTAACGAGCTCCTGCTCAGTCTTGGAATCTACAAAGGAATAGCCCGGAGCGTCCTCGGGCGCACAGTTAAGCTTGTTCACGCTGTTGAGCTGCTGAACTCTAAAGTTATAGAACGCAATGCCAAAGCCATTGAAATCGTACTGGTAGGTGCCGCCGAGCTTGTCCACGCACGCGATGGTGGCATAGATGACGTCCTGCTCGGTTTTATCCTGCGACAGGCCGTCAAGCGGCACATTATTACGAAAATCGCTACCGGTCAGCTTATGGCCGATGCAGTCGGCGATATCGTCGGTCAAGCGCTCATAGACCGCATTGAGGCTTTTCGCAGATGTCAGACCGCTCTGCTTCGACTTATCGGCGCCATCGGAATGCTCGCCGTTGCCGCCCGAAAGCGCATCGTACAGATAGATGTAGTGACCCTTGCCAAAGTCCTTCTCAAAGCCCTTTCCGGCGTGGTCCCAGTACAAAAAGTCCTTGGAGTCGTCGCCTCCGCCATAGCCAAGGATGTTATAGGCAAGCGACGCCCAGTTGGGCAGTACCTTTTTAACGGCAGCGGTGTAGAACGAGACGTTGTCGTACATCGAGGTACGGCCCTCGAGCTTGCCGTCATCGATATCCACGAAGGTACAGTCGCGGTCGTTGACCGTAATAGTGAGGGGGGTGACCACATCGCCATAGAGCTCGTCGCGCGATTCGTCTTGAAGGGCAAAACCGG
>CABSMB010000161.1 GCA_902478705.1 uncultured Collinsella sp.
ATAAGACTGCGGACGCTACCTGCGTTTTCCGTGTTCCCTCGAGCGATGTCACCGTTCCCGACCTTATGGCCAACGTGCGCATCACCGCTCCCGTTCTATCCATCGTCAAGGGCCCGCAGACCGGCGCCGCCTTTGAGCTCGAGGACGACGTGACCACCATCGGCCGCGATCCCGCGAACGGCATCTTCCTCAACGACATGACTGTCTCGCGCAGCCACGCACGCATTATTCGCGAGGGCCTGGGCGCCCGTATTGAGGACCTGGGCTCGCTCAACGGCACGTGGGTCGACGGCGCCATCGTCAACGGTGCCCCGCTGCACGACGGCTCTTCCGTTCAGATCGGTACGTTCACGCTCATCTATCACGAGAGCACGCCGGAGCGCATCGAAACCGGTGAGTAGGTAATGGCCGAACGCAACTATCTAAGTATCGGCCAAGTCGTCAACCTGCTTCGAGGCGCATACCCCGATCTTTCGAACTCAAAAATTAGATTTCTAGAGGATGAGGGGCTCATCACCCCTCATCGTACGCCTAAGGGGTATCGCCAATACTCTAAGGAAGATGTTGACCGTCTCGAAGTCATCCTGCACCTGCAGAAGACACGCTACATGCCGCTCAACGTCATTAAGCAGCGCTTGGAAAACGCAACGGACCTGTCAACTTTGGCTTACGAGGTGGGCCTTCTGTCCGATGTTCCGCTTAAGACGGAGCCCAAGGAGACCAAGCAAAAGCTGCATCCCATCGAGACCATCCCCGATATGCTGGGTGTTGAGATTTCGTTTATCCGCTCCCTTGCCGAGAACGATCTTATCCGCATCATCAAGAGCCCGCAGAACCGCGAGCTCGTCGATGGCCGCGACTTCCCGATCATCCGTTACTGCTCCGAGCTGTCGCGCTTCCATATCGAACCGCGAAACCTACGCCAGTACGTATCGTCGGCAAACCGCGAGTCCTCGATGTTTGAGCAGGTGCTCGTAAGCATGCTCGGCATGGATACGTCCGATGACGAGCGCGACGCCAAACTCGAGCGCGCGTTTAAAAAGCTGCATGACCTCACCGAGGGTGTGCACACCGCGCTGCTCAAGAACCGCGTTTTTGAGTCGCTCAACGCCGTGGTCGAGGATGCCGATATCGATGCGCTCGACGAGGAGATCGCACGCTCCGAATCTACCAAGGCAAAAACCGAGGACGCAAGCGCTTCTGTGGTTGCCGCGCACGACGAGTCGTTCGTGCAGCCGTCCAAGCTCGTCTCCTCGCATAGCCCGTCTACCAACACGGGTAAATAACCGCCACCAACCCGGCAATCCATGAAAGGTCACGCAATGTACGACTTCGAATCTCATATCGTCGACATCCCCGACTATCCCGAGCCCGGAGTCATCTTTAAGGACATTACGCCGCTCTTTGGTGACCCTGAGGCACTCAAGGCTATGACCGATGCGCTCGCCGAGCATTTTGCCGGCATGGGCATCACCAAGGTCGTCGGCCCCGAGGCCCGCGGCTTTATGGTGGGCGTTCCCGTGGCCGTCGCGCTGGGCGCCGGCTTTGTTCCCGCACGTAAACCGGGTAAACTGCCCCGCAAGACGGTATGCGAAAGCTATGAGCTCGAGTATGGCACGGACTCCATCGAGATCCACGCCGACGCTATCAGCTCTAAAGATACCGTGTTGATTCTGGACGACTTGGTCGCGACGGGCGGAACCGTCGAGGCAACAGGTAAACTGGTGCGAGATATGGGCGCAAAGCTTGTGGGCTACGGTTGTATCCTTGAGCTTGCGTTTCTCAACCCGCGCGAGAAGCTCACGCCTTCCCATGAGGACGTTGAGCTCTTTAGCCTGGTGACGGTGGATTAGCCGTTGCCCTAGTACTGGAAAGGAAGCTCCATGCGCACAGCAAACACGCACAGAAACATGGCACGCTGCGCTGCTACGGCAACCCTCGCTTGTGTTTTGGGCCTGGGCCTCGTGGCTCCGGCCTACGCCGATACCGCATCCGATCTTGCCGCTGCTCGCACCAAACTCGAGCAGATCGGTACCCAAACCCAGCAGATTCATGAAGAGCTTGCTGCGCAGACGCAGGAGCTCGACCAGACCGCTGGCGAGATCACGCAAAAGCAGCAGGAGATCGCTGAGGGTCAGGCTAAGCTTTCGACCTATGTTGCCGGCGAGTATAAAACCGGTGGCCTGAGCTTGCTGCAGGTTTTGACGGGCGTCGACGATCTGGGCGATATGCTCAACCGTCTGTTCTACTACGGTAAGGTGTCCGACAAGCAGGCCCAGACCATTCAGGAGGTCAAGGACCTCAAGCAGCAGCTTACCGATAAGCAGGCCGAGCAGGAGAAGAACGTCGCTGCCACGCAGAAGAAGGTCGACGAGCTCAACGCTCAGCAAGCCGAGGCTCAGAGCGTCGTGAACTCCCTGGATTCGCAGCTGCAGGCCGAGCTTGCCGCCGAGGCCGAGGCAAACGCCGCATTGCAGGCCGGCATCAATGCCAGCACCGCCGAAAAGGCAACGGTGAGCAATGACACCGCCGGCACGACCGAGAACACCAACAACGGTGGCGGCACGAGCAACAACGGCGGCCAGACCAACAACAACCAGGGCGGCGGTACGCAGACTACGCCCACGCCGCAGCCCTCGACGCCTGCTCCGGCTCCGACGCCTTCCGCGCCGAGCCAGTCCGTTGACGGTGGTTCCGTTGTTTCGCGCGCTTACAGCAAGCTCGGATGCGCTTATTCTTGGGGCGGTATTGGACCGAACAGCTTTGACTGCTCCGGTTTTGTAAGCTACTGCCTCACCGGTCGCTATTGCCGCCTGGGCACCACCGGTACCTTTATGGGCTGGACCCGCGTGTCCGATCCGCAGCCCGGCGATGTTGTGGTTAACTCCTACCACACCGGCATCTACATCGGTAACGGTCAGATGATCCATGCTTCCGACTACAGCACGGGCGTTATCATCAGCTCCGTCGCAGCCGGTATGAACAACAACTACATCTTCGTACGCTACTAATTTATTACTACAGCGAACGAACGTGGGCCTCGCGATCTTGAGTCACGAGGCCCATTCTTTTTGCGCCTACCGTTTGTCTTAAGATCAGGACGGCTATCTAGTATTCAAAACTAGATAGCCGTCCAACTGATGAGAAAGACGGCTATAATTGTTGAGGAACAAATAGAAAGGACCCTCAATGAGCTGGGCGCTTATCTCCGATTCGAGCTGCAATCTTCGCGATTGGCAGCCAACCGCACCTCATACCACCTTTGCATTTGCACCCCTTAAGATCCGAGTGGGGGAGCGCGAATTTGTCGACGACCTCTCGCTCGATGTTCACGAGCTCAATTGCGCCGTGCAGGCGGAGTCGAGCGCTTCTTCGAGCGCCTGTCCAAGCGTAGGGGAGTGGGCCGAACTCTTCAGGCTTGCCGACAAGACGATCTGCATGCCCATCTCCGAGGGTGTCTCGGGAAGCTACAATGCCGCGGCCACCGCACGTGACATAGTGCTTGCCGAGGAGCCGGATCGTCAGATTCATTTGGTTAACTCGCGAGCCGCAGGTGGCAAAATGGATTTGATCTTCCTGCTGTTCGACCGCTATCTTGCAAGCAACCCGGATGCCTCCTTTGAGAACGCCTGCGCCTACTTCGATAGCTTGGAGCAGAACAGCAAGATCCTCTTTAGTTTGTGCAATTACGAAAACCTTGCGAAGGCCGGACGTATTCCCAAGGCGGCCGGCGTTATTGCCAACAAGCTCAATATCCGCATTTTGGGCACGGCGAGCGAAGCGGGCGAAATTGAACTCGTTGGGCACACGCGTGGCGAAAAGAAGATGCTCACCAAGATTATTGACACCATGGAGGCCGAGGGTTTCACGGGCGGCGAGGTCATTATCGACCATGTCGAGAATGAGACGGGCGCCCAGGCACTTGCCAGCCGCATTGTGGAGCATTGGCCCGGCTCTAAGACCATCATCATGCCCTGCAACGGGCTAGATTCTTACTATGCCGAGATGCACGGCCTCATCATCGGCTACGGCATGGGCGTGGCTTCGGGCCGATAATTTCCAACTAGACAAACGCACGGGCGGGATAAAGGGCCAGTGGCCCTTTATCC
>CABSMB010000162.1 GCA_902478705.1 uncultured Collinsella sp.
TTCACGTCACCTTGCTCGCTTAGGGGCGTTTTCGCTGACTTATGCTCAACCTGCGGCGCCTTAGAGGTAGTCATTGGGGATGTTCTTAAATGACTAGTCAAAAGGGGTAGTCATTGGGGACGTTCTTAAACGACTAGGTTGGGCTTATTGCTTTGAGATGTTATTCAACCAGTTGTGATGGCCTTTGAGCTGCTTACCTGCTTAAAGCAATTAACGGTGTGCATCTGCAATTGAAAATAATGCTCGAAAAATCGTCCAAGAAGTCGCGGGGCGATTTTTGACGCGTCGCGCGTCAAGTGATGTGGCAAGTGTTTGGTTAGATATTGGTCGGTTTTGGGCAACCTTGCCAAAAGCTTGACGGATGTGGATTTAGACGTCGACGAATGAACACTCTGGGCGGGCTCCAAACAAAATTCTGGGCTGATTCTCGATAATCGCTTCCAATCGTCCCTTGCCGCGTGCCACCCTCGCGTACAATCTGCTCCGACATTCGCGCGCCGCCCGGCGCTTAAGAGGGGAGGACCCCATGGCAAACGAGATCTGGACCATCAAGCGTTGTCTCGAGTGGACCAAGGAGTACCTGGCCGAGCGCGGTGAAGAGCATCCCCGTCTTTCTGCCGAGTGGCTGCTGTGCGCGGCAACGGGCCTGGTGCGTATCGACTTGTATATGCGCATGGACGAGACGCTCGACGCAGCGCAGCTCGAGACCATGCACGCGGCGGTCGTCCGTCGCGCGAAGGGCGAGCCGCTGCAGTACATCACCGGTAGCACGCAGTTTCGCATGATCGACGTCGCGTGCGCCCCTGGCGTGCTCATCCCGCGCCCCGAGACCGAGATGCTCGTCGAAGAAGTCCTGAACTACCTGGATGCCGAGGTGCTGAGCCCCGAGGCCGCCGTCCGCCAGCGCGTGGAGCTGCCTTGGAACGATGAGGTCGAACAGGCTCGCAAAGCCGAGGCGGCGCTGGCCGACGAGCGCGCGACCGCCGAGCGCCGTGCTGCCAACCTGACGGCCGCCGATGAGGCTGCGCTGGGTAGCGACGTGCTCGGTAGCCGCGCCTATGCCGAGGAACTGGCCGACCGCGAGGCCGAGGAAGCCGCCGCGCAGGCAGCAGGAGCCGAAACCGCTGAGTCCGAGCTCGACGAATACGGCATCGCCATCGAGGGTGCCGACCAGGAGATGGCTTCAGCTCGGGATGCCGCTTCGCCTGCTCCAGCCGAGCCCCGCATCGCCCGCGTTCTCGAGGTCGGCTGCGGCACGGGCTGCATCTCGCTCTCGCTTGCCTGGGAGCGTCGCGGCCACGTCACCTGCACTGCTACCGATATCGAGCCGCGCGCCATCGACCTTGCTACCAAAAACCGCGATGCGCTTGGCCTCACATCCGACGAGGTCGCCTTTAGCCTCACGAACCTGGTGAGCTCCATTCCCCACGAAGAGTGGGGCACCTTTGACGTATTCGTCTCCAACCCGCCCTACATCCCCGCCGATGTCATGCGCTCGCTGCCGCACGAGGTCAAGGACTTTGAGCCCGATCTGGCGCTCGAGGGCGGTGCCGACGGCCTCGATATCTTCCGCCGCCTGCTCAACGCGGCGCCCTACATGTTGCGCGCCGGTGGCCTCTTTGCCTGCGAGCTTTACGAGGGTGCCCTCGATGCCGCGGCCGAGCTCTGTCGCCAGGCAGGCCTTTCGGACGTGCGTATCGTCCACGACCTCACCGATCGTCCCCGTATCGTCCGAGCCATCGTCACCGAGCCCAAACAGCGTATTTAAGCTGAACTAATAGACATTTGCTCAAGTTTGCTCTTGCAATATACCGTAAGACTTCTACTATAGAAGGAGAAAGGTATGTCAAATCAGCTGCATCGATACCGTATCGTGCTTGATTACATTGAACCTTGGCTTGATGAGCATATACCGTCGCCACGTAAGGAGGCTCGATCGAGATGGAACTGCATGAGTATATGGAATCTCGCGGGATAACACGCGACTCCATTACCGCCGAGCAGGAGAGGACTCGCGATCGTATCGAAGCCTATAAGCTTGCTCAGATTCGCAGGCTAAAAGATCTAACACAGGCGTCGGTCGCCCAATCGATGGGCGTTTCTCAAAAACGCGTATCCGAGCTCGAGCGTGGGGAATTGGGTTCGATGAGGCTTGACACGCTGAGCAGGTACGCAGAGAGCCTCGGCGGAAAACTGGTTGCAAGCATCGAGTTTCCCGATCGTACCGTTACGCTTGCGCGCTAATAATCTTCAATTAACCCCCTCACTTTCACCGACTACTAGAGCCGCTCACCAAACCAACATGCGCTCTGGGCAAATAGGTTGAACGTTTCGTGCGAGAATGCCCCACAGTAAACAAACTTGCACCAGAGCGTAAGGGGCTGGCATACACATGCAGACGGTCTATCGGGTATACGAGGGAGCGCGCGAGCCGCATCGGCTTGCAGTCGAGCGCACGGCCGAGCTACTCGGTCGCGGCGGCCTGGCGCTTATTCCAACCGAGACGGTCTACGGTGTCGCCGTGGCGGTCAACGCTTTCTCGGATGCCGTTCCACAAGATACAAGTGAGCCTCTGCCGTGGCCGCGCAATCCGCAGGCCACCGTCAACGGCGCCGCGGTCCCCGCACTCGGTACCGGCTATCGTCGTATCTTTACTCTCAAGCAGCGCGAGCTCACCCAAACGGTTGCCTGGCTGGTCGATGATGCCGAAGCACTCGACCGCTATGGCGTGGATATCCCTAATGAGGCCCGCGTGCTCGCCCGACGATGCTGGCCGGGCGCCCTGACTATCGTGGTCAAGGCGGCCCCCTGCGTGCCGACCTTTATGCGCGCCGCCGACGACACGGTGGCACTTCGCGCTTCGGCCTCGCCCGTGGTGCAGGCGCTCATCCGCGCCTGCGGTAGCCCTCTTGCCTGCACCAGCGCCAACACGCATGGCGCGCCCGCGCCGGCAAGTTTTGTCACGGTGGAGGAGCGTATCCTGGAGGGGGTCGATGTGGCCGTCGACGCAGGTGAGACCCCGTGTCGCGACGCCTCAACCATTGTGTCGTTTCAGCACGGCGAGCTCCGGATCCTGCGCCAAGGCGCGCTCCCCGCATCAGAGATCGAGCGGGTCCTGTCCGACCCGATGCAATAGAAAGGTGTAAGCGATGTCGTTGAATCTAGGTAGCCTGGGTATGGAAGACGCCTCGTTTAGCTTTGGCGGTTCCTACATCATGGCGCTCGACTGCGGCACCACCTCGGTACTCGCGACCATCGTCGACGAGTACGGCTGCATCGTCGCCCAGGCGCGCCGTAGCGTCAAAACCAGCTTCCCGCGCCCCGGCTGGGTGGAGCAGGATCCCACGGAGGTGCTTGCCAGCCAGATCGGCGTGATGATGGAGGTCCAGTTTAAGAGCGGCATCCATTCTGACCGCATCGCCGCCATCGGTATCTCCAACCAGCGCGAGACCACGGTGGTGTGGGACCGCATAAGCGGCCAACCCATCTATAACGCCATCGTGTGGCAATGCCGTCGCACCGCACCTCTGATCGACGAGCTGGTCGAGCAGGGCGCAGAAGAACTGGTGCGCTCCCGCACGGGACTCACGCTCGATCCGTATTTCTCGGCCTCCAAGGTGCAGTGGATCCTCGACAACGTCGATGGTGCGCGTGAGAGCGCGGCGGCGGGCGACCTCATGTTCGGCACCATCGACACCTGGCTCATCTACAACCTCACCGGCGGTCAGGTCTTTGCCACCGACTACACCAATGCCAGCCGCACCGCGCTCTTTAATATCCATACGCTCGATTGGGACGACGATCTGCTGGCGCTTTTCGACGTCCCGCGTTCCATGATGCCCGAGGTTCGTTGGAGCTCGGGCGACTACGGCCGCGTCGCGAGCGACATCATGACCAACATGCCACCCATCATGGGCGTGGCGGGCGACCAGCAGGCGTCGCTGTTCGGCCACTGCTGCTTCCATCCCGGCCAGACCAAAAACACCTATGGCACGGGTTGCTTTATGCTCATGAACACCGGCGACGAGATCGTCGAATCCAAGAACGGTCTGGTCTCCACGATCGGTCTCGCCGCGGACGGCAAGATCAGCTATGCGCTC
>CABSMB010000163.1 GCA_902478705.1 uncultured Collinsella sp.
GCTGCGTCCATTTGAGCTTAGGTCGCTCGAGAAGATCGCCGGCGGTTACGAGAAGATCATCATCGTTCGCCGGGGAAGCCATCCGACCGATATTGACGGCATCAAAATCGTTTCCGCAGTCGATTTCTTAATGGGCAGACTTGGGGCGTAGGGCGTTCTGTGGGTTTATGGCCACTTTGGCAACGAGATTGCCCTCTGTAGACGAATTCTGCCTAGGACCCGATGAGGATAACGTGGTCTATGTGCCCTGCTTCTTCAACCAGGTCAAGCACTTTTAAGAAAGCTTGCTGCTGCTCAGTCAACTTCTGGCACCCTCCCCAACGCTCTTATGATCTGCTTTTGAGAACGCTTCTGCTCTCTAATGGCAGCCGCGAGAGCTCTTCGGCGTTCAATTTTGGCTCGCAGCTCATCAACCTCTGCAGTGGGGACATAGTCGCTTTTAACCTTGTCACCGACTCGATAGTTGAGGTAGCAGTATTCGTGGCCTTTTATGTTTCGCATGCGGATGCTGCCCTTTGGAAGGAGACCGATTTCCTGTTCCATGAGGTCCAAAAGGCGACTAGAGCGTGCATATTCCTCTTCTAGGACATCTTCTAAGACGGACATGGAGCCTCCCTTCCGAGTAGTTACCCTACATTCTAGCAAATTTAATAATTTGTAGGGTAACTCAAGCATGTCCGCACGACATGTGACACTTACCCTGCCGCCCTGCTCTGCCGCGGCGGCATGTATCTGAACAACGACCCTCTAAGGAGTTCGATATCGATGAGTGACAACACCAAACATCTCGCAAAGAAGTGCGTCGAGGACGCGGGGCCGTGCCTCGCGCTGTGCCTTGCCGGCGCAGCGGTCGCGCTGCTGGCTGTTTTGGGGCCATTCGACATGCTCCGAAGTGCCAGTTCCCTGCACGTCATCATCGCCCTTGCCGGCGCCATGATGACCGGCGGCGTGCTCGATCTGATCTTTTGGGTGTTTGATCCGTTTGGTTGGAAGAACGAGGGGTAAGCCCTAAGGGATGGAAGGGCTGGAACGGTTGGCTTAGCGATCGTGCAGAATGCGGGCTGGCGACTTACAGGGAAGTGGTGATCCGATGACGGTCTATGTGACGGGCGATATTCATGGCGGCCTCGACATGCAAAAGCTGCGCGATTGGGACCTTGGGGATGGCCTGACGAGCGACGACTATCTGATTGTCGCGGGCGACTTTGGCTTTCCGTGGGATTTCTCTGCCGAGGAATGCACCGATATCGCTTGGCTGGAATCGCGCCCCTATACCGTGCTGTTCGTCGACGGCAACCACGAGCGTTTCGATCACTGGGCGGAGCGTCCCATGGAGCTGTGGCACGGTGGGCTGACGCAGCGCCTGTCGGATACCTCGCCCATACGGCGCCTGACGCGCGGTGAGGTTTTTGAGCTCGACGGCTCAACGATCTTTACCATGGGCGGTGCCACGAGCGTGGATAAGGAATACCGCATTCCGTATTCCAGCTGGTGGCCGCAGGAGCTGCCGGACGAGCGCAACTTTGAGGAGGCGCGGACAAAGCTCGACAGCGTAGACTGGAAGGTCGACTACGTGATTACCCACACCTGCTCTACGCGCATGCTTTCGCCCACGCTCTATCCGGGGCCTGGCTGGAATTACCCCGCCGTTGATCGGCTTACGGCATTTTTCGATGAGCTGGAAGACCGCTTGGATTACAAGCGCTGGTACTACGGGCATTTTCATCGGGATGCCAACCCTGCCGAGCGCCATACCGTGCTCTACGACTGCATCGTTCGCCTGGGCGACGAACCCCAGCCCTGGGATGTTGCGTAGGGGCGGGGTGGCTGACTACTCGACCGTTACAGTGATGTTTTCCCGGTGCGCGCGGATGACGTCCCAGGTAAAGTGCTCGACCAGCTGCTCGGCAGAGCGCGGTGTGGTGTCCGGTGCGATGCCCGTTTGCCCAGCGAGCCAGCCCAGTAGTGCCTCGGGTGTGCCAAAGCGGGCGCGGAGCTCGCCCAGGTCCAGATCGCGATCGCGCTTGGAAAGGCGGCGGCCATCCGGCGACATGAGCAGCGGAATGTGCGCGTAGTGCGGCGTGGGAAGTCCCAGCAGATGCTGCAGGTAGATTTGGCGCGGCGTGGAGCCCAGGAGGTCGCATCCGCGTACGATCTCGGTAACACCCATGGCGGCGTCATCGACCACCACGGCCAGCTGGTAGGCAAACACACCGTCGCTGCGGCGCACCAAAAAGTCGCCGCACTCGGTGGCGAGTGCCTCGCATTGGGCACCATACGTGCGGTCCACGAATTCGACCACATCGTCTGCGATGTCGTCGACGGTGGGCACGCGCAGGCGCGTGGCCGGGGCGCGCAGGGCACTGCGGCGGGCGACCTCTTCGGCCGAAAGGCCTCGGCAGGCGCCGCGGTAGATGGGCGTGCCGTCGCTGGCGTGCGGCGCGCTCGCGGCGTGGAGTTCGGCGCGCGTGCAAAAGCAGGGGTAGGTGAGGCCGGCGTCTTGCAGCCGGCGCAGGGCGCTCTCGTACAGATCAAAGCGATCGTGCTGGTAGTAGGGGCCTTCGTCCCACTCAAGCCCTAGCCAAGCCAGGTCGTCAATCAATTGAGCGGCAAGTTCCGGGCGCTTGCAGCGATCGTCCAGGTCCTCAATGCGTAACACGATGCTGCCGCCCTGGCTGCGGGCCGAAAGCCACGCGCACAGGCAGCTGAACACGTTGCCCAGGTGCATGCGGCCCGAGGGCGACGGGGCAAAGCGACCCACGACGGGCGTGGGAGCGGGAGAGGAGGCCGTCGTTGGCGCGTCCGCGGCGGGCGCTGCTATGTTGCGTGCGTTGATATCCATGCGGACGAGTATAGCGCGGGACACGGTAGGGAAGGCGTTGCCGTGGCTCGCAAGTTGGCGGCGCTGCGCATTGCGCACGGCGGGTTTGCGGCTCAACGTCTCGATCGCCGCGCATTGAGTCAGCCTCACAAACGACAGAAACCCCGGCAGCTCTTCGCAACTGCCGGGGTTTCCGCGGAAAAGGGGGACATGATCCTCGAGCGAACGGCAAAGGGGCAAACCGTTTTCGCTCAACAGCTTTATGCCCCTTGCTCGCGGACTCAATCAGTGCGCGCCGCAGCAACACAAAGCCGCTACACCTGTGACGGAGCTGTGAAGTGGTATCTATCGTTGGCGCAGGCCATGCCAAGGAGTATCCCAAACTGCCGGCAGATAAGGAACGTCCCTAAGTGCCAGGCTCGGGTGGGACTTTTGTCCCATTTGACGTTCCGTTGGCCCAGATATTCGTCATGTGCGCCCGTAAACGTGGGACAATGGCGCTGTTGGTATCACAGACAAAGGATATGCCTATGAACACCCTCGCCGCCAAGACCTGTCGGCAGCGTCGCCTATTCGCGCGATTCGCTTCCGTCTGCGCGCTCGTCGCGCTTGCGTTGTTGCTGCTGCCTGCCGCCGCGCATGCCGACGGCTACTCTATGACCCAAACCTATATCGGTGCCACGGTCGAGGCCGACGGCTCGCTGACCGTTGTCGAGGGGCGCCAGTTCGATTTCGACGACGACATTAACGGCGTGTTTTGGGAGATCAATACGGGCTCCAACCAACAGGGTGGCTCGGTGGGCGTCGACGTGCTGAGTGTCGAGGAAGATGACACCGCGTTTAACAAGGTCGACAGCGCAAACAAAGGCGACGACGGCGTTTACACGGTGGAACAGTCCGACGACGGCGTGAGAATCAAGGTATTCAGCCCTCACGAGAGCGGCGACAGCGTGATCTTTTACGTGAGCTACACCATGACCGGTGCGGTCATGAACTGGTCCGATACCGCCGAGCTCTACTGGAAGTTTGTGGGCGACGGCTGGTCTGCGGACTCCGATGACGTCGAGATGGAAGTGTACTTCGCAAATGCCGCTGCCGGGACGGCGGCCGTCAAGGGCGATAACTTCCGCGCATGGGGTCACGGCCCGCTGACGGGCGACGTATCGCTCGATGCGGATGAACCCATGGTTACCTATACCATACCCTGCGTGCATCAGGGCGAATTCGCCGAGGCGCGCATCGCCTTCCCCAGCGAC
>CABSMB010000164.1 GCA_902478705.1 uncultured Collinsella sp.
CGCCATGGAGGCCCTGCCGCTGAGCGACTGGGAGCAGGTACTCAACGTCAACCTCACCGGTTACTTCATCACCTCGCAGCGCTTTGGTCGCGAGATGATCAAGGCCGGCCAGGGCCGCCTGGTGCACATCTCGACCGTCGCCAGCCACTCCCCCGAGACGTTCTCGGGCGTGTACAGCTCCACCAAGGCCGGCGTCAACATGATGTCCAAGATGCTCGCCGCCGAGTGGGGCCCCTACGGCGTCCGTTCCAACTGCGTCGAGCCCTGCTTCGTCAAAACTCCGATGTCGGCCAATTTCTACGCCGACCCCGAGGTCGAAAAGAGCCGCAGCCGCCTGATCGCCACGCGCCGCATCGGCGAGGTCAGCGATATCGCCAACGCCGTCATGTTCCTGGCGTCCACGCGCTCGGACTTTACCACCGGCGACGCCATCAAGGTCGACGGCGGCTTCTCCAACATGATGGGCGACCTCACCGCCAAGCCCGGCGGCCGTCGCGCCTATGCCGACAACTACCTTAAGAACAAGGGTGTCGAGCTCTGGTCCGATGAGTCCGGCGTCGCCAAGCCGACTGACCAGTAAACCAACCTGACAGGGAGGCCCGCGGATACGCCCGCTCCTCCCCCGTATCGATTAGAAAGAGTCCAATGGCTTCCACCAACTCCAACAAGGGTCGCGCCGTCGTGCTTTCCGCCGCGTGCGTCACCATGTTCTTCATCAGCTCCATCGCGCTGTATTCCGTCGTGAGCAAGAACCTGCTCGCCGTCTACCCCGAGTGGTCGAGCGCCCTTACCTGGGCGTTCCCGGTCTTCCAGACCATCATGGCCGTGACGGGCATCTTCGCCGGCCGCATCTCCGACAAGATCGGTCCGCGCAACGTCGTGATCGCTGCCGCCGTGTGCTACGGCCTGGGCTGGTTCATGTCCGGCACCGTCACCGAGCCGTGGCAGTTCTACCTGTGGTTCTCGCTCGTCGCCGCCATCGGCAACGGTCTGGGCTACAACCCGGCGCTCACCACCGGCCAAAAGTGGTTCATTGACAAGAAGGGCCTCGCCTCCGGCATCCCCCTGGCCGCTTCGACCGCCGGCCCCGCCGTGCTGTCCCCGGTGCTCGCCTCGCTGCTCATCCCGAGCCTGGGCATCTTTGGCGCCCTCAAGGCACTCGGCGTCATCTTCTTTGTGACGATCGCCGCCTCCGCCCTGTTCCTGAAGGCCCCCGAGGCCGGCTGGCTGCCCGAGGGCTTCGAGGCCCCCAAGGGCGGCGCGCATGCCGGCACCTTCGGCGACCTCACCCCAGGCGAGATGGTCAAGACCCCGCGCTTCTGGGTCCTCATCGTCACCTTCGCCTTTGCCGCCACCGCGGGCACCCTGCTCGTGGGCAAGGTTGCCTCCATCGCCGCCGTCCAGCTCTTCGCCGACCCCACGAGCGCCGCGGCCGTCGCCCTCGGCGGTGTGGTCGTCTCCGTCAACACCTGCGCCAACCTGGTCGGTCGTCTGTCCTTTGGCCAGATCATCGACAAGCTCGGCGCCTACAAGTCGCTGCTCATCAGCCTTGTCGTCACCATCGTCGCGCTCGTCATCATGTCGATGAGCTTTACGCAGAGCATGTTCTTTGTGGCACTCGCCCTGCTCGGCTTTAGCTTTGGCGCCCTGCTCGTCATCTACCCGCCGCTCACCGGTGGCGCCTTCGGCACCAGCAACATCGGCGTCAACTACGGCATCATGTTTTTGGGCTATGCCGCTTCCACCTGGATCAGCCAGCCCATCACCGCCGTGCTGTATCACGCCGAGGCTGGCAGCGCCGCCTACCAGCAGTCCTTCTACGGCGCCATTGTGATCGCCGCCATCGCCGTCGTGCTCACCGTCTACATGATGGTCTCCGACAGCAAGAAGAAGTCCGCCTAGTTTTACCGATGCGACAAAGGGACAGCCCCTTTGTCGCATTCCACCGGCCACCAGTATTAAGGAGTCGAAATGTCTGAGCTCAACCCCGTCCGCATTGCCGTTATCGGCGCCGGCGCCATGGGCCGCAACCACATCCGCTTTGTCACCGAGGAGCCCGAGGCCGAGCTCGTCGCCATCGCCGACGCCTTTGAGGGCGCCCGCGCCACGGCCGAGGCCGCCGGCGTGCCGTTTTACACCGATCCCGCCCAGATGATGGACGAGGTCAAGCCCGAGGCCGTCATTATCGCCACCCCCAACGACCTGCACCTGGGCGTTGCCCGCGAGGCTGTGAAGCGCAACATCGTGCCGCTGGTCGAAAAGCCGATCTCCAACGATCTTGAGGATGCCCAGGCCTTCGCCGCCGAGGCCGAGACCGCCGGCGTGCCCGTGCTCGTGGGCCAGCACCGTCGCCACAATCCCTTCGTCAACAAAGCCAAGGAGATCATCGAGTCCGGCGAGCTGGGCAAGCTCACCGTATCGAGCTTCCACTACATGATCTATAAGAACGACGAGTACTTCGACGTCGAGTGGCGCCGCAAGAAGGGTGCCGGCCCGATCCTGGTCAACCTGGTGCACGACGTCGACCTGCTCCGTTACCTGCTGGGCGAGCCCGTTGCCGTCCAGGGCATGCAGTCCAGCGCCGCCCGCGGTTTTGAGACCGAGGACTCCGCCGTGGTCAACGTCCGTTTTGCCGATGGCGCGCTTGCGAGCATGACCATCTCCGACGCCACCGCCAGCCCCTGGAACTGGGAGGCCACCGCTCGCGAGGATCCGCAGTACCGCCCCTTCGACGCCGACGCCCACTTTATCGGCGGCACTAAGGGCGCCCTTTCGCTGCCCCGCCTACACCAGTTCTCCTACGACGGCGCCTCCAACTGGCACAAGCCGCTGCAGATGGAAATCCCGGCTGTGGACCCGGCGCTGCCGCACAAGATGCAGCTCAAGCACTTTGTGAAGGTCGTTCGCCGCGAGGTCGAGCCCGTCGTGACCCCCGCCGACAACGTTAAGACGCTCACGCTTCTCAACGCCATCAAGGAGGCCGCCGAGACCGGCCAGCTCGTCGAGCTGTAACGCCTTAAGAGCGGCCGCGGCAGAAACCCCATGCCGAGTCCCTCGGTCCGCCACCAATAAGCCCCTCTTCTTTGCCCCGCGAGCAGCCTCCTGTCCGCGGGGCATTTCGCTACCTTGACGACGATTTTTCTGAGACGGGGGCCTTTTTGCATCTCGGCTTGATTCGTTCGCCACGAAACAGCCTTTTGGGACGGGTGGTATCCTTGGTAGCCCTGTGTTGCAAACGCACCTTAAACGCAAGGAGTCTCATGGATCTTATCGCCCAGCTCGCCCGCGAGCTCAACCTTAAGGCCGCCAACGTCGAGGCTGCCGTCAAGCTCATCGACGAGGGCAACACCATTCCCTTTATCTCGCGCTACCGCAAGGAGGCCACGGGCGGCATGGACGACGTCGCCCTGCGCGCCCTCGACGAGCGCCTGTCCTACCTGCGCAATCTTGAGCAACGTAAAGAGGACGTCATCCTGCTTATCGATGCCCAGGGCAAACTCACGCCCGAACTCGAGCAGCAGATTCGCGAGGCCACGCAGCTGCAGCGTGTCGAGGACCTCTACAAGCCCTACCGTAAAAAGCGCATGACCCGCGCGCAGAAGGCCCGCGAGGCCGGCCTGGAGCCGCTCGCCAACATGATCATCATGCAGGCCTCGGCCAAGGGCAGCGCGCTCGACACCGCCGCGGCATACGTCAACGAGGAGGCCGGCTTCGACACGCCCGAGAAGGCGCTCGCCGGCGCGGCGGACATCGTGGCCGAGACGGTGGCCGAGGACCCCGAGAACGTCGCCGATCTGCGCGCCTTTACGCAAAACACCGCCGATATCGTCGTCGAAGCCACCGACCCCGCCGAGAAGACCCCCTACGAGCCGTACTACAGCTATGACGAGCCGCTGCGCCGTATACCCAACCACCGCGTGTTGGCTATCGATCGCGGTGAGCGCGAGGGCAAGCTCCGCGTGCGCGTGAATGTCGACGGCGCCGCCGCCACGGCACGCCTCGGAAGCCGTTGGCCCCGCCGTCAGGGCGTGTTTGCTCCCATCTTCGATGCC
>CABSMB010000165.1 GCA_902478705.1 uncultured Collinsella sp.
TATATTAGAGCGCGAGACGGGGCTCGAACCCGCGGCCCCAACCTTGGCAAGGTTGTGCTCTACCAACTGAGCCATGTCCGCTTGCGGGTTATTAATTTACGCGAGTTGCCCAAAAGACGCAAGTACTTTTTTCAAAAAAGTTGCTCAATGCAAGTTCGCGCAGGTAAATAACGCCAAGTCAAGGCGCTATGCGCACGATTCCAATGCTGAGCCAAACAGCTTCACCATCCGAACGCGCGTGCCGGCGCCATCCGTACGACGGGCAACTTCCACATTATCGACGAGCATGCGCATAAGCTTGATACCGCGTCCGCGTTCCTCAGATGCAACCGGCTCGCTCGCCCCATCGATAGAATAGCCAGCGCCCCGATCAAGCACCTCGAGCACAACGCGGTCCCCATAGGCCTGAACCGTCAGGATGCAGCCAACACCGCCCGCCTGGTCATATGCGTTACCCAATGCCTCCCCCAACGCCAATGCGACGTCATAGCGCTCATCACGCCTCAGGGGAAGCGATTCGAGAAGCTCGGCCACACGGTGCCGATAATACGGGAGATTCTCGATGCCTCGCTGCACCTCGATGCTCTTGCTCCATCGTGGCAACTCTCCCACCGGAATGGCGGGAATCGACTCACGCGCCGGACCCGCAGCATGCAGGATGTCGACAAGTCGGGCAATCTCCAAAAAGCGAATGACCTCATCGGAGGCGTTAACGAGCGAAAGCAGGCCCTCTTGCCTCATGAGCTCTCTGGCGCGTGTAAGCAAAAACGCCAAACCCGTCGAGTCGATAAAACCCACGGCCTGGCAATTGATGACAACGCGACGCACGCCCCGGTCGATCAAATTATCCAACCGTCGGCGCAGCACGGGCACCGAGGCGATGTCGACATCACCCGGTGGCGTCAAAACCGCTATGTCATTCCACTCATTCATACGACCATGGTTCCCCAAAAGAGCTCGCTCGATGCATACGTATCTGCAACCGCGCAGATTTTGCCCGTCAAACGTCGCGGCCTACGATCGACCCCGTAAAAACTCAAGGGAAACCAGCGCGATGTCATCGTCCAGCGCCGACTCGGTAAAGCGGTCAAGCTCGCTCAAGACCTTACCGCAGATTCCCGATACGCCCTCACTCGAAACAGAAAGCAAAAGGTCACGAAGGCGCTGCTCGCCAAAGAAAGCACCCGAGCGATCGCGTGCTTCAATCGTTCCGTCGGTATACATAAATAGCATGTCACCAGGAGCGAACGTAAACGTGCCCGTCTCGTAGACCATGCTCTCAAAGGCACCGATCACACCCGACTGGCACCCAAGGAGCTCCACTTCTCCCCCGCAGGTCTCTCCGCCGCCAAGCGGCGTCGACGACGGCCTAATGACCATAGTGGGAGGATGTCCCGCCGAGCAATAGGTAGCGCGGTCCGCCTTAAGATCGATCTTGGCGATAAACGCCGTCACAAACGTCTCGACCCTCGAAAAGCCCATGAGCATGCTATTGAGCGAGCGAGCCATACGGGCAGGCCCCGCACCCTCCCAGGCATAGGCCGTCAGCGCTGTCTTGACGAGAGCCGACATCGACGCCGCCTCGATTCCCTTGCCGGATACATCACCCAAAATCATAACGGCGCAGTCGTCGGGAAGACGGATGAGCGTATAGAAGTCACCACCGACCAATGCCGAATTCGTTGCCGATAGGTATACCGAATCGGTTGCAATGCCCGGAACGTCACCAAGCGAATTTCTCATGCCAATCTGAAGCGTCTGAGCGATATGACGCTCCTCGCGCTTTTGAGATTCGCCTTCATAGATCAGCTCAAAGTCATGCGCCAGATGCACCAGGTAGTCGTATTCAAGGTCGTCAATTGGTTCTTGGCTGCCATCACGGAGCAGCAAAGCGCGCCTCGTCGGCCCCTTGGCAACGTCGGCGGGAACGATTGCATCGTTGTTCCGCTGACCGCCGCCCTCCGAGCGAACGCGTCCCGCCTCGAAGCCGGAATCGACATAGAGGCCCTGGCACGGCAGGCCATGAGCCCTCAACCATCCGCCCATAGGCATGGATTCGTCGACGCGGGTCAAGCGCACATGCTTAAGATCATCAGCACTCGCACCGCCCAGCACCGACTGCCCAAAACCATCGGAAGCAACCCCCAAACGCGCAGCCGGTGCGGTGGTGGAAAAGAAGAGCGACTCAGGGTCTCCCGGCAGCGCCACGCGACTGCCGCCCTCAAAATCGATGACATAGGTGTTAAGACTCGCGTCATATTCCACGGGGCAGAAATGACAATTGAGCACCGTGCAGATTTCCGTCGACACCTCTTGTGAAGTGGCACGGGGACCACCGAGATAGGTAAACAGTTCGTCGCGCAGCAAATTGAGTGAGCGGCCGAGCTCCGCCGTGCGGCGCGAACGTAAGCTCGACGCCATGCCGACCAGCTGAATAGACAGGTAATCGCAGATGACCTCGAGTACGTTAACGTCATAGGCAAGTGGCGCCTGGGGACGTTTCCAGCCAACTTCCAACACGCCAAGGACCTGCGTGCCGTAAAACACGGGAAGACAGATCTCGCTGCGATACGGGGGCATATCCTGCACGCGCAGCAAGTGCTTGGAACGATTGTCCAAATCCATGAACATGCCCGAAGCAACCCGGTCGCCCTCAAGGTCCTGCTGAATCGACAGGCGACAGGCACGCGACTCGCGAAGCACGTAGGTCGGAATGCCCGCGCCGTACGGCATAAACTCGGGCAGATAGCTGTCCTCAAGCTCCTTAGAAACACCGCGGAGCTTAAAGCCGCCACTCTCGGAAAAATAGATAGCCGCACCGGAGGCATCGAGCGTTCCAACGAGCTGATTCAAAACGGTATCGAGCAAGCTGGGGAGCTCATCGGAGCCCACAGTACTCATAATGACCGAAAGGGTGCCCGAAAGGCGTTTATTCGCCACCCTAAGCTCCGATAGCGCGCGTTTGAGCTGACGATCGTGGGAATACTGCTCTTCGATGCTGTGAAGCGCCACCAGGACACGCGGTGCACGACGTCCAAAGATACGCGGAGGCGTAACGGAGCCCGCGCGAACCAAGACGGGAATAAAAGACCCGTCGCTCAGCTTGAGCATCAGCTCGCTCTCGGAGCCATCGGTCTCAAACGGCAGACGATGTTCGGTCGCGCGCTCAAAGGCAGACGAGTACAGAACGTCTTTGACATCACCGCCGATGACGTCAGCGCGTTCCTCGCACATCAGGTCTAGCAAACGATTATTCACATGCAGAATGGTTCCGTCGAGCTCACAGATGATGACAGCATCGCTCGTGATCTCGACCAGTTGGGCAACGTCTGCCCACTCGTTGCGCTCAAGCGTTTCCATCGTGGACCTCACCGTCTATCGGTAACAAAAAAGCCTCCGAAGAGGCTTCTCAAATGCGATGGTGTCGGAGGCGGGACTTGAACCCGCATGACCAAAAAGCGGTCACTAGCACCTCAAGCTAGCGCGTCTGCCAATTCCGCCACTCCGACATGCTATATTGTTGATTCGCGGTTCGTTTTGTTGGACCCGCGCGTTCAACGAGGAAGATAATAACCTATGATTCGAGAACTGTGCAAGCACTTTTTTGAAAAAAGTTTACGAATTTGTAAATGCGCAGGTAGATCCGTATGTCCGGGCCGGAATGGGGGCAACTTCCCAACGCGTCCTCGGGCATGCGGTACATTTTGATTCGCGCTTCGCGCTACAAAATGTACCGCCCCCTGCGGAATGCGTTGGGAAGTTGCCCCCATTCCGGCCCTACGTCTACGTACTCCATGCACAGTTCTCAAACATGTTCTGGGGCTGATGTAAATTTGGTGGCTCGGCAAAGCCGAGCCCTTATATAAGGAGGCCGGAGCTAAAGCTCCGGCCTCACTAATTTTCCCATTAGATTAAGTGAGCGATCAGGGAATCGCACTCCCCCTGCCGAGTTACCGCAGGGCCCGTGCTGGACTTAGTTTTCAGAACACTCCGCACTGATATCTTCTGAATTGAAGACGTCGATGATGCACCCGTATAC
>CABSMB010000166.1 GCA_902478705.1 uncultured Collinsella sp.
GGTTGCCGAGGTTGTGGAGGCCGACGCTGCCGAGGTGGAGACTGCGGTCGAGCCCGAGGTGGCACCCGAGTCCACCGAGTTGGCCGACGAGGCTGAGTCCGCGCCCGCGGAGGAGGCTGCTCCGGTCCTGCCCGAGGTCACTGTGCTTGATGCCTCCGCTACGCAGGCAATCCTCGATAACGGCCGCGGCTATGCGCAGTTCTGCGATATGGCCGTGCTTGCCTTTGCCTCGTTTACCAATCCGGGCGGCGGCTATATCCAGGGCTACCTGGGCCAGGAGGCGACGCTCTGCGCCGATTCGTACCTGTACAACGTGCTCGACAAGCAGCGCAAGTGGTACGGCGAGAACCGTCGCCGCAACATCAACTGCGAGCTGTACCGTAATCGTGCGCTGGTGGTGCCCGCCGTGCGCTTCGACCGCAACCACGTGCACGCCTATGCCGACGTAATCGTCGCCGCCGCGCCTAACGTCAAGCGTGCCCGTCAGGAGTACCGCGTGAGCGACGACGCCCTGTTGGATGCCCTGCGCGACCGTATCCGCTTTGTCCTTGCCATCTGCGATGAGCTGGGTCGCGAGAAGCTCGTGCTGGGTGCTTGGGGCTGCGACAACAACGGCTTTGACGCCGAGGCCGTGGCAGAGCTCTTCCGCGAGGAGCTCGCATCGGGCGACTTTAAGGTCAAGCAGGTGTTCTTTGCCGTGCCTTCTACGCGCTGGGATGAGGACTTCGCCAAGTTTGAGCACGTGCTGGCAAACTTCCCCGAGCGCAACGAGGAGTCCTATGCCCAGGTTGCCGCCCGCGCCGCGGCTGCTCGCGCCGCCGAGCAGGCCCAGGCTGCCGCCGAGGACGATGAGGACGATGACGATTGGCGCAAGTACCTGTAATCGGTACGTGCCGTCAGATAGGTCGAGCCGGCGGGAGGGCTACTCCCGTCGGCTTTTTACTAAAGGAGGGGCTTACGATGAAAAACGTTCTGTGCTTTGGTGACAGCAATACCTATGGCTATGATCCGGCTGGTATGCGCGATGGCACCGCGGTGCGCTATGCGCAGGATGTGCGCTGGTGCGGCGTGGCACAGCGTGACCTGGGCGAGGGCTGGCATGTGATTGAGGAGGGGCTTAACGGCCGCACGACGGTGCGCGACGATATGTGCCATCTGGACACTAACCTCAACGGCATTCGCGCGCTTCCGATGCTGCTCGAGGCCCATAAGCCGCTGGACGCCATTGTAATCATGCTGGGCACCAACGACTGTAAGACGGTCTTTAACGTGACAGCTTCCGATATCGCCCGTGGCGCCATGGCGCTGATTCGCGCCGTCCGCGCGTTTCCGTGGACCGACGCCGCGCCTTGTCCGCGAATTCTGCTGATGGCGCCTATCAAGATCAAGCCGCAGATCGCTGATGTGTATATGACCGACTTTGACGAGCATTCCGTTGAGGCATCTGAGCATTTTGGCGAGTACTATGCGCATGTGGCCGAGCAGTTTGGCTGCGACTTTTTGAATGCCGCCGAGTTTGCCGAGCCGGGCGATATCGACTATCTGCATATGATGCCCGAAAGCCATGAGAGCTTGGGACATGCCGTGGCAGCCAAGCTCAAAGAGATGCTCGGTGAGTAGCGCGACCCTAAGCCGCTACAAAGGGGCCCTTTGCGGTGGCTTGGGGTCGTCTGTTTGTCTTGATCTGTAACAGTTGTAAGGCCGAAAACGGGCTAGATGTTACAGATTGAGATTATTTAGGTCGATATCGGTCGTTTGTCTCGATCTGTAACATCTAGGGTCGATTTTGCCGAGTTACTGTTACAGATCGAGATTATCTTCTCAGCTAAATTTGAATGTCTCGATCTGTAACAGGTGGGCCGCAAAATGGGCTCTAACTGTTACAGATCGAGACGTTTGTGGTAGCCACCGCAAAGGTGCCTGTCCCCTTTGCGGTGGTTTTGGGCTGCGAATCTTAATATTGCCACATATGGTTGACGGGGCCGGAGCCTTTACCCATGTCAAAGCCGGCGGCGAGAGCGCCGGTTAGGTAGGCCTTGCCGGCGTTGACGGCGTCGGCAAGTTCCATGCCCTGGGCCAGCGCGCAGGCGATGGCGGACGAAAGCGTGCAGCCAGTGCCATGCGTGTTGCCGGTCTCGATGCGCTTGTGGCGGAACCACGTGGTGAGCGGATCGCCCAGATGGTTGCCCTCGTCATCGAGGGGCGCGGGTTCGGCCAATACATCGTTGGCCTCGTTGACAAAATGCCCGCCCTTAACGAGGGACGCGCAGCCAAAGCGACGGGTGAGGAGCATGGCAGCGTTTTGCTGTGTGCGCTCGGAATCGACCTCGTAGTCGAGCAGCGCCATGGCCTCGGGTATGTTGGGCGTGATGACGGTCGCCAGCGGGAACAGGCGACGCGTGAGCGCCTCGGTGGCATCCTCGGCAATGAGGCGAGCGCCCGAGGTGGCGACCATGACGGGGTCGACGACGATATTTTGTGCGTCCCAGGCACTCAAGCGGTCGGCGATAACCTCGATAATCTCGGCAGAGGAGACCATGCCGATCTTGACGGCGCTCGGGCGAATATCGTCAAAGACGGCGTCAATTTGCGCAGCGACGATATCAGGGGAGATATTCTGTACGGCGGTGACGCCGAGCGTGTTTTGTGCGGTGATGGCGGTGATGGCCGTCTCGGCATACAGACGGTGCGCCGTGATGGTCTTAATGTCTGCCTGAATGCCGGCGCCACCGCTGGAATCGGATCCCGCGATGGATAGAACGGCGGGTACCTTACTGCGATCCATGTTCGCTCCCTTGTCCGGACGGATTCAAATGGGTCTTTTACCCCGCATTATAAAGATGCCCGGGCCGGCTGTATGCCGAACCCGGGCGGGCGATGCAATCTTTACGCAAATGTAAGCAATTGTTCACAAGTCAACAATTGACGGGCGTTGCAGAAGGCTTGCTGGCAATTGCCCTGTAAAGGCTAATCCTCCATGCCAAGATCGATCGTCGTGCCCTCGAACACCTTGTTG
Source organism: uncultured Collinsella sp. (assembly GCA_902478705.1). Lineage (GTDB taxonomy): Bacteria > Actinomycetota > Coriobacteriia > Coriobacteriales > Coriobacteriaceae > Collinsella. The sequence goes on from CABSMB010000166.1 coordinate 3,017, forward strand.
ACGGTGCGGACGGCGCACATCTTGCCGCACATGGTGCAGGTGCCCTCGGTGGCGGCAGGGGACTCCTCGTAGCGCTTTTTGCCCGTAACTGGGTCGAGAGCACACTTCCACATGGCATCCCAGTCGAGCTTGCGGCGTGCCTGGCCCATCTTGTCGTCCATGTCGCGGGCGTGCGGCACCTTCTTGGCGATATCGGCGGCATGTGCGGCGATCTTAGTGGCCATGAGGCCGTCGAGCACATCCTGGGCGTTAGGCAGGCATAGGTGCTCTGCCGGCGTCACGTAGCACAGGAAGTCGGCGCCGGAGCTTGCGGAGATGGCGCCGCCGATGGCTGCGGTGATGTGGTCGTAACCCACGCCGATATCGGTCACCAGCGGCCCCAGCACATAGAACGGGGCGTTGTGGCACAGGCGCTTCTGCAGCTTCATGTTGGCGGCGATCTCGTCGAGCGCCATGTGGCCCGGTCCCTCGACCATAACCTGGACGCCCGCGGCCCATGCGCGCTTGCACAGCTTGCCCAGCTCGATCATCTCGGCAGTCTCGGTGGCGTCGTTGGAATCGTAGAGACAACCCGGGCGGCAGGAGTCGCCGAGCGAGATGGTCACGTCGTACTCGTGGCAGATCTCGAGCACCTCGTCGTAGAACTCGTAGAACGGATTCTCGTTGCCGGTGACCTCCATCCATCCAAACAGCAGCGAGCCGCCGCGGCTGACGATGTTCATCAGGCGGCCGGTCTCCTTGAAGGTTTTGATGACCGATTTATTGATGCCGCAGTGGATGGTCATAAAGTCCACGCCGTCCTCGGCGTGCGCGCGCACGACCTCGAGCAGGTCATCCTTGGTAAGCTTGACCAGCGGCTTTTCCATGTAGCCGATGGCGTCGTACATGGGGACGGTGCCCACCATGAGCGGCGTCTCGTCGATGAGCTGCTGGCGGAACTGGCGTGTCTTGCCCGAGTTGGAGAGGTCCATGATGGCGTCGGCGCCAAAGTCCTCGGCGATCTTGACCTTCTTCCAT
>CABSMB010000167.1 GCA_902478705.1 uncultured Collinsella sp.
CTCACGTGCGCGCGCGACAACATCGCGAGCCTCGATCGCTACGATCACATGGGGTTCAAGAGAATTGCCTGCGTCAACAATGACGTTGGCGGCGGCTTTGAGATGAACGACTACCTGATGGAGTACACGCTCGAGGACGCTTCCTAGTCCTCGTCAACCTCGATGGCGCCGAGCGGGCACTCTTCCATGCACTCGCCGCAACCGTCGCAGCTATCCTCGTTTACAACAGAAGCGACGCTTCCGACAATGTCGAGCACGCCATTGGGGCAGGTATCAACGCAGATACCACATCCTGAACATTCGTCGATGTCTATCGTGGGCTGGGGCATGTGCAAGCCTTTCGTCTCGGTAACATCACGTATGCAAAATAGCGGTAACCCCTCCATAAGGCAACATGTTTTTTCTTCGATTCCAAGAAGGTTGGTTGTTGACCGCTTGTTCGTGAATGATGCCAAGAAACAAGGGTTCATGACTCCTCAAATGGCTATATCAGGGGCACTTTGCCATGTTTGGCGGTCATCGCCCGCAGTTCTTGGCGTCTTGCGGTCAGCGACCCTGCATTCTTGGCAACAAGGCCTCGGAAAGGGTCAGCGACCTCGCATCCTTGGCAAGAAAGATATGAACACGGTGCCGGCGCGAAAGTTTGCGGTGCTGGCGAAGGAGGCTACGGTTCAGATAAACATAAGAAGCCCACGGTCAAACTAAGAATATCTAAGTGTTACATATTGGTAACAGGTGTTATAAATAGCTTATAAAACTTGACAATAGGTCACTTAGATTTCATAATGCTCAATGTAAATATATACGTAATTCCACATGAAGGAAGGCATAGATATGAGCAAGATTATTGGTATTGACCTTGGCACGACCAACTCGGCCATGGCGGTCCTCGAGGGCGGCGAGCCCACGATTATCGTCAACGCGGAAGGTGACCGCACCACTCCGTCCGTTGTCGGTTTCCGCAAGGATGGCGAGCGCGTCGTCGGCAAGGCAGCAAAGAACCAGGCTGTTACCAACCCCGAGAACACCGTTGCGTCTATCAAGCGCTTCATCGGTCGCAATTATGATGAGACCGAATCCGAGCGTGCGACTGTCGCCTACAACGTCGTCAAGGGCAAGGACGGCCGTAACATGGTGCAGATCGACGGGCATGACTACACGCCCGAGGAGATTTCGGCCATGGTGCTCCAGAAGCTCAAGGCCGACGCCGAGAAGTACCTGGGCGAGCCGGTGACCGAGGCTGTCATCACCGTTCCGGCTTACTTCAACGACGCACAGCGTCAGGCAACCAAGGATGCCGGTAAGATCGCCGGCCTCGAGGTCAAACGCATCATCAACGAGCCTACCGCAGCAGCGCTGGCTTACGGCCTCGACAAGAAGGGCGTCGACGAGAAGATCCTCGTCTTCGACCTCGGCGGTGGCACCTTTGACGTTTCCATCCTCGAGATGGGCGATGGCGTCTTCGAGGTCCTCGCGACCGCAGGCGACAACCACCTGGGTGGCGATGACTGGGATCAGCGCATCATCGATTGGCTCGCCGACAAGTTCCAGGCAGATCATGGTATTGACCTGCGCAAGGACAAGATGGCTCTGCAGCGCCTCAAGGAAGCTGCCGAGAAGGCCAAGATGGAGCTCTCCAACACGCAGCAGGCGGCTATCAACCTGCCGTTCATCACGGCTGTCGATGGCAACCCGGTCCACCTGGACTACTCGCTGACGCGTGCCGAGTTCGAGCGCATCACCGCAGACCTGCTCGAGCGTTGCAAGACGCCGGTCGAGACCGCGATGAAGGACGCTGGCCTTTCCAGCGGAGAGATCGACGAGGTCATCCTCGTTGGTGGCTCCACCCGTATGCCGGCTGTCCAAGAGGAAGTCAAGAAGATCACGGGCAAGGATCCGCACATGGGCGTCAACCCGGACGAGGTCGTTGCCATTGGCGCGGCTATCCAGGGCGGCGTGCTCGGCGGTGACGTCGAGGGCATCCTCTTGCTCGATGTGACCCCGCTTTCGCTGGGCGTCGAGACCATGGGTGGCGTCATGACCAAGATGATCGATCGCAACACGACGATCCCGACGCGCAAGACCGAGGTGTACTCCACGGCGGCCGACAACCAGACCTCCGTCGAGATTCACGTCCTGCAGGGCGAGCGCGAGTTCGCACGCGACAACAAGACGCTGGGTCGCTTCCAGCTGACGGGCATCCCCGCGGCACCGCGTGGCATCCCGCAGATCGAGGTCACGTTCGACATCGACGCCAACGGCATCGTCAACGTGTCCGCCAAGGATCTGGGCACGGGTCAGGAGCAGAAGATCACGATCTCCGGTTCCACGGCTCTGTCCGACGAGGAAGTCGACCGCATGGTGGCCGACGCCCAGGATCACGCGGCCGAGGACGAGGCCCGCAAGGCCGAGGTCGAGACCCGCAACCAGGCCGACTCGATCGTCTACGCGACCGAGAAGACCCTCAAGGATCTGGGCGTCCAAGGACGAGGTCGAGGCAGCTATCGCAGCCGTCAAGACGGCTCTCGAGGGCAGCGATGTCGACGACATCAAGGCCAAGACCGAGGCCCTGCAGCAGGCAAGCTACAAGCTCGCCGAGATCGCGTACGGCAATGGTCAGCAGGCTGACGGTCAGCCGGGCAACACCGCAAGCGGTTCGTACGACACCAACGCCGGTGGCGACGAGGTCGTCGATGCCGACTACGAGGTCGTTGATGATGAGAAGGACAACTAATCATGTCCGCCGCGCAGAAAGACGATACGCTCAAAGGGGCTGCCACTGGCAGCCCCGAGGGCGCTAGCCCCGTAGACGAGAACGTCGAAGAGGCCATCGAGGCCGAGGTCATCGAGGAGCAAGACGAGGTCCAGGAGGACACTCCCAATCTCTTCGAGGCCATCACTGCCGAGGTGACCGAGCTACGCGATCGCTACGCGAGGCTGCAAGCAGAGTGGAATAACTACCGCAAGCGCACGCAGGCAGAGCGTGAGTCCGAGCGTGTGCGTGCCTCGGAGAATCTCGTCATGGATTTGCTCCCCCTGCTCGATGACCTCGAGCGTGCCATCAAGCATGCGAGGGAGACGGGCGAAGGCGGCACCCTGACGGATGGCGTCGAGGCAATCCAGAACAAGTTCCTGCAGATTCTGGAGAAACACAAAGTCACGCAAATCGCCGCGCTGGGCGAGCCGTTTGATGCGATGCAGCATCAGGCAGTTGGCACCGAGGAGGATGCAAGTGTCCCCGAGGAGACGGTCGTCAATGTGTTCCAGCAAGGCTACAAGATGGGCGAGCGTGTCATACGCCCCGCAATGGTCGTGACGAGCACCGGAGGCCCCGCACGGGAGCCGCAAGGAGCTAACGAGTAATAGTCGGGGAAACGCGTTCGTAAGAGCGCGTTTCTTCTTGTAGATAGAAAGGTGGAAGACGCATGTCAAAGAACTACTACGACATACTCGGCGTGAAGAAGTCCGCTTCCGCCGATGAGATAAAGAAGGCATTTCGCAAGCTTGCCCAGAAGCATCATCCCGATGCGGGCGGCGATGAGGAGACCTTCAAGGAGATTAACGAGGCGTACGAAGTCCTCTCCGATCCCGAGAAGAAGGAGCAGTACGACACCTACGGAACCGTGGGCAACTTCGCCGACCAGGCTGGCGCCTGGGGCGGTGCGGGCCAGGGATGGCCCGGCGGTGGCGGTCGTACCTACACCTACACTTCTAGCGGTGATGGTGCGGGCTTTGACTGGGCCGATATCTTCAGCAACATTCGCGGTGGCGACGGAGCGTTCGGCAGCGATTGGGATTTCAACGTCAATCGGGCGCATAAGGGCCAGGACCTCCAGACCTCCATCGAGCTCACGTTTGACGAGGCGTTCAAGGGCACGACGAAGAAGGTCTCGATCAGGATTCCGAGCACGGGCGATACCGAGACGGTCACGGTCAAGGTGCCGGAGGGCGCCGTTGACGGCGGCAGGTTGCGGTTCCGTGGCAAGGGCGAGCACGGCACCAACGGCGGCGAGCGAGGCGACTTGCTCATCG
>CABSMB010000168.1 GCA_902478705.1 uncultured Collinsella sp.
GTTCAAGCCATTAAGGACGCGGGCTTTGAGTGCGGTATCGTGCACTGTGCCAATACGCCGTCCTCGATGCTCGATCCCTCGATGCATTTTGATATGATTCGCGCCGGCATCGGTCTATATGGCCTGCAGCCGTGCGAGCTGAGCAGCCGCGTGATGCAGCTGGACCCTGTCATGAGCGTTCATGCGCGCGTGACGCGTGTGTCACATCCTGCAATGGGCGAAGGCGTGGGCTACGGATTTACCTATCGCGTGCCGCGCACACGCGTTCAGATTTGCACGCTGCCGATTGGATATGCCGACGGTCTTTCGCGTACGCTCTCCAATCGCATGGACGTGCTGTATCGCGGTGAACGTGTGCGTCAGGTGGGTAACATCTGCATGGACCAGTTTATGGTCGCCATCCAGTCCAATCCGGCGCATGAGATTCCCGAGGCCGAGCATGGCGACGAGATGATCATTGTCGGCCGCGATGGTGATGCCGAGATCACCATGGACGAGATGGCTCGCCTGCGCGGCACGATTAACTACGAGGTTGCTTGCGGCTTTGGCATGCGTCTCGACAAGGTCTACGTGTAGGAGCCACTATGGGTGTCATGCACATCCCCGGACATAGTCACCAAGCGCCGCGCGAGGTTGCACTCGAGGAGATTGAGGCTGTTTTAGGCGACTGCCATCTCTGCCAGCTCTATCAGTCGCGCCATAACATCGTGTTTGGCGTGGGAAACCCCCACGCCCGCGTCATGTTTATCGGCGAGGCGCCGGGGCGTAACGAGGATCTGCAAGGCGAACCGTTTGTGGGGGCGGCGGGCGAGGATCTCAACGGCATCCTGTCGCTGGCTGGCCTCAAGCGCGAAGACGTCTACATTGCCAACGTGCTTAAGTGTCGACCGCCGGGAAATCGCAATCCTCGGCCCGAGGAAGTGCTGGCCTGTTCACCGTTTTTGCGTGAGCAGATTCGAAGCATTTGGCCCGACATCATCGTGACGCTCGGTAACCCTGCGACGCACTTTGGGCTTAAGACCGAGATTGGCATCACCAAGCTGCGCGGCAGGTTCCATCAGATGGGGCATTTTGTGGTGATGCCCACGTTCCATCCGGCGGCGGCGCTGCGTAATCCGGCGTGGCAGGAGCTACTGGAGGAAGACTTTAAGATGCTGGGCGACTATCTGGAGCGGCATCCCGCGCCAGAGGGTGCCTCGGAATAATAAGGAGCATATATGTCCCTGGAGCGCCTGGGGGTAGGTATTTATAAAACGGTTTGCTCTACCGATACGGAGCATTTTGGCGAGCTGGTCGCGCCGTGCCTGGAAGATGGCGATGTGCTGATTTTGACCGGCGGCTTGGGTGTGGGCAAAACCCACTTTACCAAGGGCGTTTCGCGTGGTCTGGGCGACGGCCATATGGTCACGAGCCCCACATTCGCACTCATGGCTGTTCATGACCAGGGGCGTATTCCGCTGTTCCACTTTGACCTGTACCGTCTGGAGCATGCTTACGAGCTCGAGGATACGGGCATTTTCGATGTACTGGGCTATGAGGGTGCCTGTCTGTTGGAGTGGGGCGAACAGTTCCAGGACGAACTGACAGACGAGTATCTTTCGGTAACGCTTAAGCGTGATGAGAACGATAGCGACGTGCGAATGATAACGCTCGAGGCGCACGGCGAGCGCGCAGCGAAGCTTTCCGATTTGATTGATAAGGCTGTACAAGATGAGCTTGCATAACGATTACGCGCTGGTGGTAGCGCTCGATACTTCGACCGATATGCTTGCCTGCGCGGCAAGCTGGATTGATGGGCAGACGGGCGAGGCGAAGCTGGTGAGCGGCGACCATATGTGTCGTCGCCATGCCAATGTGGAGCTCGTGAATACCGTCGATAGCGTGCTTGCTCAGGCCGGCATGGACCGTGCCGACGTGGGCAGTTACGTCGTCGGTCGCGGTCCGGGTTCGTTTACCGGCGTGCGTATCGGCATTTCCACCGCCAAGGGCTTGGCGCGCGGTGCCAACGTGCCGCTGTTGGGTGTGTCGACGCTCGATGCCTGCGCATGGACCGCGTGGAAGGCTGGCGTGCGTGGCAAACTCGGCATTCTGGCCGATGCCATGCGCGGCGAGGTGTATCCGGCTTTGTATGTGCTGAGCGACGAGGGCCCCGAGCGTCAGTTTGAGCGCGAGCACGTGGTCAAGGCTGCCGTGGCGCTTGATGAGTGGCGCCAAGCCGCGGACTGGGACCAGGTTCAGCTGACTGGTGACGGTCTCGTGCGCTATGGCAAGCTGCTGGGCGAGGATGAGGCCGCTCGCTGCGTAGAGCGCGGCTTGTGGTGGCCTTCGGGCGAGGGCCTCCTCCTTGCGCATGCCGCGGGTGACGGCGACCCGGCCCGCGTCCTACCAATCTATACGCGCCTTTCCGACGCCGAGGAAAACGAGCGCAAACGCCTCGGTCTTGCCGAGAGCGCGCAGAGCGAAATTACGGGCGTCGCCGATGAGCTCGCCGGTCGCCATCTGCAATTCCGCCCCATGGGTGCGGCGGATGCCGAGGGCGCGAGTGCGCTGGAGGCCGCCTGCTTTGAGGGCGCTGGGCACGAGGCGTGGACGCCGGGCATGTTCCTGTCCGAACTGGGCGAGAATGTTGCGGCGCCGCGCAGCTGGTGGGTGGCGCACGACGACGGTCAGCTGCTGGGCCTTGCCGGCGGCATGGTCGTAGACGGTGACGTGCAGATTCTGGATGTTGCCGTCGACCCGAAGCATCGCCGCGAGGGTATTGCCCGCAAGCTGCTGTCGCACGTGAGCTACGATGCCCAGATGCTCGGCTGCACCACGGCTTCGCTCGAGGTCGAGGACGGCAATGAGGGCGCTATTGCGCTCTATGCCTCTCTGGGCTTTACCGAGGCGGGCCGCCGCCGCGGTTACTACGGTGCTGGCAAAGATGCCATCGTCATGACGGCGCCGCTGCCCTTGGTGCTCCCGGTCGACAATGCTTCGCCCGAGCCGACGGCGGCTGAGCAGCGTGTATGGCCGCTACCTGCACCCGAGCGCACCGTCGAGGAACGCGCCGAAATTGAGCGCCGTCGCCTGGTGCTTGCCATCGAGAGTTCGTGCGATGAGACGGCTGTGGCGATTATCGATGCGAACGGTAATATGCTGGCCAATCAGGTTTCGACGCAGATCGATTTTCATGCCCGTTTTGGCGGCGTAGTGCCCGAGATCGCTTCGCGCAAGCACGTTGAGGTTATCGTGAGCGTCGTGGACGCGGCGCTCGAGGATGCCGCGGCATCGCTTGGTCTTGAGGGCGGAGCCATCGCGCCGAGCGAACTCGCCGCTGTTGGCGTGACACAGGGTCCGGGCCTGGTGGGCGCTCTGGTGGTGGGCGTCGCCTTCGCCAAGGGCTTTGCCTACGCTGCCGGCAAGCCGCTCGTGTGCGTCAATCACCTTGAGGGCCATCTGTTTGCCAACCTGCTGGCGCAGCCCGATCTCAAGCCGCCGTTTATCTTCACGCTCGTCTCGGGCGGTCATACCATGCTTGTTCACGTCAAGGCGTGGGGCGACTACGAGGTGCTCGGCGAGACGCTCGACGATGCCGTGGGTGAGGCCTTCGACAAGGTGGCTAAGGCGCTGGGCCTGGGCTATCCCGGCGGCCCCATCATCTCCAAGCTCGCCGAGACGGGCAACCCCAAGGCGATTGATTTCCCCCGTGCGCTTAACAGCAGGGGGGACTATCGCTTCTCGCTTTCGGGTCTCAAGACGGCGGTGACGCTCTACATCGAGCAGGAGACCAAGGCCGGGCGCACGATTCATCTGCCCGACCTGGCGGCTTCGTTTGAGGCTGCGGTCTTTGACGTTCAGTACAAGAAGGCCAAGAACGCGCTGCATGCCACCGGATGCAAGGAATACTGCATCGGCGGCGGCGTTTCGGCTAATCCGCATCTGCGCGAGATGATGATCAAGAAGCTTGGGCGCCAGGGCATCCGCGTGACGGTGCCGCCTCTCTCGGCATGCACCGACAACGCCGCCATGATCGCGGAGGTCGCCCGCC
>CABSMB010000169.1 GCA_902478705.1 uncultured Collinsella sp.
CGCCAAAGGTTCCATTGCCGCCGGCGGGGGAGAGGGCAACGGTCCAGGGGCTGTCGATGCTATGGCAAACCGCATCATCCGCATTCGTGTTCGCTCTGCCATCGAGTTCGACCTCGTCGCCCGTTCCCAAAACAACAATGCAGCTCTCGGCCGGTGCCAGCTCCAACGTACCGTCAAACGCAACGGGTTCGGTGCCGTTCAGCAGGTCGAGGCGCGTGCCGCAAAGGCGCCTGCTCTGCGGAAGCGAAACGGTGCAGGCAATGCGCTCGCGCGGATGCTCGTTGACCAGCATGACGTAGGTCTCGCCGGCTCGCGCGTAACGAAGCGCGCGCAGCCAGGGCTGGGGTGTGCTGGTCACAACGGTCTGCAACTCCGTACCCGCGAGTGCAGCCGCAACATCAGCAAGCGGGGTCGCCGCAAGGCCGCCCAGCTCGACCGCGCCATCCGCGCCATAGAGCGCGCCGGGCACCTCGTCGACGGCAAGCACCGTGACGCCCGCGGCCATCATGCGTCTCACCGCTTCCGCTGTGGCAGCACCAATAAACGATGCCTTGGGCAGAACAAACGCCTGATAGCGGCAGCCATTAACGGCAAACGTTCCATCGGCAATCGAGGCCTCGTAACGACCCTTATCCTCAAAAGCCTCGGCCGGTACAAAATCAAAGTCGATTTGCGCGCGCGTGAGCTCGGTCGCCACGCGCTCGATGGGCATGGCGTCGCCGGCCCATTCGGCGTCGGCATGGTACAGGATGGCGACGGGACGCGCGGCGCTGCCTCCCGAAAGGAGCGAAGACATGCGATTCATATAGCTCATGAGCTGGCCAAAGTGTGGCCATTGTGGGTTATTGCCGTGCGCGTAAAAGTGCGGCGGGCAGTCCCAATCGGGAAAGGGCGCCATGCTAAACGCATGCGGCGTAAACCAATTAACACCGCGGACGAGCATGTGGTCGGCGATCCACTTCATCTCGCGCAGGCCCTCGTGCCAGCCAAAGGCGCCAAAGACCTCGGCCATGCAGCGCCCATGCTTTTTGGGGTCGAGGCGCGCGGCCGAAGAGCCCAGCTTGGCAAGCGCGTACGTAAAGAACTCCGTGTTCCACGCGCCGTGGAAGTAGCTGTAGCGCCCACGGTCGATACCGGGGGCAAGCTGGTTGATGACCACGTCGACACCGGCCATGTCCTGCCCTGCGACCGCGCGGAAGTAGTGCCCAGCGCCCTGACCCAGACGCGTGTGACAACTCTTGTCTTCGATTACATGTCCGATGTGCATGACGCCGTGCGCGTGGCACCAATCGCCGATCTGCTCGTCAAAGCACGAACGGTAGAGCTGCGTGGCGATGTCCATGTAGATGTGGCGGACCCGCGCGCCGTCTGCCTCGTGCGTCCAAAGGCCGTGTAGCTTGGCAAGCCAATCCTCGCCAAGCGCATCGTACAGGCAACGGGCAAGCTCGTCCGACCACGGCAGCGCCAGGTCGCCTCGCCCGATAAAGCTGCTGGTAGAGGCGTCGTCGAGCGTAGCGCCCTTCTCGTTCATAAAGCCGGGCTCGTCGGTAAAGAAGCCCAAGATCGTTTTGCCAAACTCGTCGCCTAGATGCTCAAACGTGGGTTCGTAGACGGCGTCGATCAACACGCGGCACGAGGCGGCATCGACCATGTTGATGTACTCGTCGCGAAAGCCGGTCTTTTTGCTGGTGACGTACAGCTCGATCGTGGTGACGCCGGTGGGGGCGTCAAAACGGAGACGGGCGGGCGCGCCATCGTCGCCACGCTCGACAACGAGCGCAAGGTCGAGCGGCGCACCGGCAGCATCGAAAACCGCTGCGCCCACAAAGCGCTCCGTGGAATCCATTAGATTGCCGAGCTTGATAGTCGTGGACGGCTGGGGACCGACGACCGTAACCGTGCGATGCTTGAGCACGGTCTTCTTGAGCGCGGGGTCGACGCCGTCGCTCGCAAGCGCTCCGTTGGCATAGCCCGTGGGAAAGTGTGTGTCGTCGAGCAGCCAAATCTTCAGCCCCAGGCGCTTGCACTCGTCGATAATAAACTGCAGGTCGGACCACCAACCGTCGCGGCAGAAATCGGGATGCGTGCGCGATTCAAGGCAGACCTCGCGGATATCCGCGCCGGCAATCTGTTCCAGATACTCGGTAATCGTCTTGCGCGCCTCGCCCTTGAGCCACAAGAACGGAAGCACATGGTTGTCATAAACGCCGCCAAGCACCTGCTCAAAATACGCCGCCATATCCACTCCTCAAAAACCAACTTCTCAAATCCATTGAGGTCAGAGTATGCCGAGCGCGTCGTCCTGCTAATATCAAAACCACGGCAGAATATGACCGAATCAACGATGGTGATGCTATGGACCTCGCGTGCCTGGATAACCTGCTACTCGAGCTGACCGACAGACACTATGACCCAATCCAAGGGCACGGAAACGACAGGAGCCTCCCACTCGTGACCGCGGGTCGGGGCTGCGACAATGTTGTTGAAGTGCCAGAGGCGCAGCCGCGCCGCAACGAGGTTGGGAGGCTCCCGTGCCTAGATATTCTACCGCCTTCGGAATGGACGTACACCTCAGGTCCACCACCGTCTGCGCGCTCGACGCGGAGACGGGCGAGGCCGTGACGAGGAGGTTCCGCGGCAACCCGTGGGGCGAGGTCGCAGAGTGGATGTCGGGCTTCCCGGGCCCGTCGCTCGCCGCCTACGAGAGCGGCTACCTCGGCTTCGCCCCGCAGAGGGAGCTCTCCGGGCTCGGCGTCGACTGCGTCGTCGCGGCCGTCTCCAAGGTCCCGCGGTCGGCGGCCGATTGCTCGTCCAAGAACGACCGCAACGACGCGGCCAGGATGGCCAAGGCGATACTGTCGCACGACGTCACCCCGGTATGGGTGCCGTCCCCCGAGATCGAGGGGCTCAGGGACCTCGCCGCCGCCCACGACGCCGCGACCGCGAGGCTCGCGACGGCGAAGCAGCGGCTCCTGGCGTTCCTAGCCCGCCGCGGCTACGCCTACGGCGGCACGACGCCGGCCGGCAACCCCCGGAAGTACTGGACGTACGGCTTCCTCAGGTGGCTCGACGGCATACACCCCGCCGACGACGGCGGCATCCGGGCGCTGGCGGCGCTGAGGAACGAGGTCGAGGCGGCCGCCGAGACGCGCGACGACCTCCTCGCCGAGTACAGGGCCGCCGTCGCGGCGGGCCCCCTCTCGGCCGAGGTCGAGGCGCTCCAGTCGATCAAGGGGTGCGGGTTCGCGCTCGCCGCCGCCTTCGCGTCCGAGGTCGGCGACTTCTCGAGGTTCCGCTCCGGCAGGCAGGTGACGGCCTACTTCGGCCTCGCCCCGAGGCAGAGGTCGAGCGCGGACTCCGTGCGCCTCGGCGGGATCAGCGGGGCCGGCAACGCGCTCGTCAGGAAGCTGGCGGTCGAGGGGTCCTGGCGCTACGCCCAGGCCGGCCACCAGCCGAAGCTGATGCCCAAGGGCAGCGGCGTCCCCCTCGAGATAAGGATGCACGGGAGGAAGGGGTCCGAGCGCCTGCTCCGGCGACGCGAGGAGATGCTCGAAAGGGGCATGCCCCAGGCGAAGGCGAACGCCGCCACAGCCGCCGAGCTCGTGAGGTGGCTGTGGGCCCTCGGCACGATGTGCCGGGAGGCCGGCGAATAGACATAGCCCCCGTCCCGGCGAGCCGGGCAGCCTTCGGGGACACCCCCGTTCTCGCTGTGCGCGCGGCAGCGGCCGCATGCGCGTCGACAGACTTGGGGAGCCCCGCCGAAGGAGAGGATTGCGGGCCGCCGGAGCGGTATCCGCGGATATGAGACTGAGCCGAAGGCGTCGACGACATGCCGGGGGCGGACCGGGACGGGTTCAACGGCAGGCCCCGCCGACCGATTGCAAGCGGTCGGCGGGGCCATTGTGGCTCTTGACAGCGGATTGGGTCATATGAGCGAGCGGGTCGCATTTGAGGCAAGGTGACGTGAAATCAGAACCACCCTTAAAAAGGGTGGTTTGCTCTTAGGGTATAACCCACGGGCC
>CABSMB010000170.1 GCA_902478705.1 uncultured Collinsella sp.
CGCAGCTGGCGACGTAGTCGTAGCCGCCCTCGCCAAGCAGCTCGGCGGCAGGATCGGTGCAGAAACCGTGCGTGCCCAGCGTGCCGTCGTCGGTGCACACGTTGACCGTGGCACCGAGCGCGCGGAACTCATCGATGCCAACAGCCTTGGACGCGGTACCAAAGCCCAGGCACACGTCGACGTCCACGCCCTGCTCGGCAAGCATACCGGCCAAGCACAGCACAGGCGGAACGCCGATGCCGCCGGCAACGAGCAGCGCCTTCCTGGTGCCCTCGGGCACAAGCCAGCCGCGGCCGCCAGGGCCCAGCAGGTTGGAGATGGAGCCAGGGGCCATCTGCGACAGACGACGGGTGTCGTCGCCCACGACGGCGTACCACAGCTCGACAGTGCCGGCCTGGGCGTCGGCGCGATAAAAGCTCAGGGGCACACGAAGCAGCGAGGAAGCATCGCCGGGCACGGCGATATTCACAAACTGACCGGGCTTGAGCGCACTTGCAAGCTTGGGGGCCGAGATAACGAGCGAGAAGATGCCGTCGGCGATCTCCTGGTTCGAAACGACCTCGAAGTCGTGCATGCGTGCAGTGGAAGGTGTGGGCATAGACGCTCCAATCCCCCATGCGGTTGCATGGACCAAACGAACAGAAAGCGCGGCACCGCAAGGGCACCGCGCACAAAAGCGATAAGGCTATGCTAGCAGATGCAGCCGTCGGCAAGCGTCTGCTTACCGCCGACAAACACATCGGTGGCACGACCGGTGAGCGTACGGCCGGCAAAACCGGAGTTCTCGGCGCGCGACTCGTAGCCGTCCTCGCCGACCGTCCAGGTTGCAGCGGGGTCGAAGACGGTCAGGTCGGCAACGGAGCCCGCCTTGACCTGAACCTGGTCGAGGCCCAGGATCTCGCGCGGCTTGATGGCCATGAGCTCGACCATGCGACCCATGCCCATCTTACCGGTATTGACCAGCTCGGTAAGCACGAGCGCCAGCGAGGTCTCGAGGCCGATCATGCCGAAGGGCGCAAGCTCGAACTCGCGGGCCTTCTCCCACGGAGTGTGGGGAGCGTGGTCGGTGACAATAGCGTCGACGGTGCCGTCGATGACGCCCTGACGGATAGCCTCGGCGTCTTCATCGGTACGCAGCGGCGGGTTGACCTTGAGCGAGGTATTGTAGGTCTCGTCCAGGTCGTTCTCGGTCAGGAACATGTGGTGCGGGGTGGCCTCGCAGGTGACCTGCACACCAGCTGCCTTACCGGCGCGCACGAGCTCCAGGCCATGGGCGGTGGAGATGTGCTGGATGTGCAGCTTGGCACCGGTCAGCTTGGCGATCTCGATATCGCGAGCGATCTGCAGCTCCTCGCCTGCCGCCGGCCAGCCCTCGAGGGCCAAACGAGTAGAGACCTTGCCCTCGTTGATCTGGCCGTGACCGACCAGGTCCTCGTCCTGGCAATGGCTCATAAAGACCTTGCCGAACATCTTGCCGTAGTCCATGCAGCGACGGAGCATGCCTGCACCCTGCACGCCGCGACCGTCGTCGGTGAAGGCGACGGCGCCGTGGGCGACCATATCGCCCATCTCGGACATAGCCTCGCCCTTAAGACCACGGGTCATGGCGCCAGAAGGATAGACGCGGCAGTGGCCGACCTCGGCAGCGCGGGACTTGACGAACTCAACGACGGTACCGTTATCGGTAACGGGGTCGGTGTTGGGCATGGCGCACACGCCGGTGAAGCCGCCCTTGGCAGCCGCGCGGGTGCCGCTCTCGATGTCCTCTTTGACCTCGTAGCCGGGCTCGCGCAGGTGGACGTGCATGTCCACCAGGCCAGGGACGAGGTACTTACCGGAAAGGTCGCGGACCTCGGCTCCCTCGGCGGCGAGGTTCTCGCCGACCTCGGCGATCTTGTCGCCGTCGATCAGGACGTCAACGACACCGTCAAGATCGACGGACGGGTCGACGACGTGGGCATTCTTAAGAAGCAAGGCCATTATCGGCACCTCCAAGCAGCAGATACAGGATAGCCATACGCACGCAGATACCGGCGTAGACCTGCTCCAGGATGACGGAGCGTTGCGGGTGGTCGGCCATATAGGAGTCGAACTCGACACCGCGGTTGATGGGGCCCGGGTGGCAGATGATCGCGTCGGGCTTCATGAGCTTCTCACGGTCCTTAGTCAGGCCGAAGAGCTTGTGGTACTCGCGAATGGTCGGGAACGGGGCACCCTCGAGTCGCTCCTGCTGTACGCGCAGCATGTAGACGACGTCCAGCTCGGGCAGGACGGAATCGAGGTCGCTCGTCACGTGGTCGCAGCCCAGGACCTCGGGCGCCGGCGGCAGCAGCGTGCCGGGGGCGACGGCGTAGGTCTCGCAGCCCATGATCTTCAACGCAGGAATCAGCGAGCCGCAAACGCGGGAGTGGGCGATGTCGCCGACAACGGCGACCTTCAGACCGTGGAAGTCACCCTTGTGCTCCCAGATGGTGTACAGGTCGAGCAGAGCCTGCGTGGGGTGGTTGTGCTTACCGTCACCGGCGCAGATAACACTCGCGGGCGAATTCTGCGTGACGATGTAGGGAGCACCGGCATGCTTGTCGCGCACGACGATGCAGTCGATCTTGTAGGCGTTGAGGGTCTCGACGGTATCGACGAGGCTCTCGCCCTTGACCGTGGAGGTCGAGGAGCCGCCGAAATTGAGGCTGTCGGCGGAAAGACGCTTCTCGGCGAGCTCGAAGGAGCTGCGGGTACGCGTCGAGGGCTCGTTGAACATGTTGACGATGGTCTTGCCCTTGAGTGTGGGGACCTTCTTGATGGCACGCTCGTTGACCTCGGAGAACGCCTTGGCAGTCTCGAGGATGAGCTTGATGTCCTCTTCGGAGTACTCGGTAATGTCGATCAGGTGCTTATGATTGAACGCCACGGTACTACTCACCTCCCAGCGGCGCGGAGCCCACGTGGGAACCCGGCGCGACGTCGTTGATCTCGACAGCGGTACGGCCGTCGACTTCCTTCATATATAGGTGCACGTTCTCCTCGTGCGACGAGGGAACGTTCTTGCCGACAAAGTCCGGCGAGATAGGGAGCTCGCGGTGACCGCGGTCAACGAGAACTGCCAGCTCGACTCGGCTCGGACGGCCCAGGTCCATAACGGCGTCCAGAGCGGCGCGGATGGTACGACCCGTGTACAGGATGTCGTCCACCAGCACGACGCGCTTGCCGTCGACGCTGAAGGGAATGTTGGTAGCGTGGATCGCGGGAGCGAAATTGGTCGCATAGTCATCGCGATAGAAGCTGATGTCCAGGCTGCCGAGCGGAACGTCGACACCCTCGATCTCCTTGATCGCCTCGGCGAGCTTCTTTGCCAGAAGGTCGCCGCGCGTGACGATGCCGACCAGAGCGAGGTCTTCACAGCCCTCGTTGCGCTCGAGGATCTCGTGCGCGATGCGGGTCATCGCTCGGTTGACGGCGGTCTCGTCCATGATGACCGCCTTGGGGGAAGTCGTGCCCATCGATCTCCTTCCTCACATGTCTTGACTGCTGACACAGTCAAAAAAATAGATGCCCAACCGCTCAAAGCGGACCAGACACCCACAGGAAGTACTGCTTATTGACAGCTATGTAATTCCATGTGGGTATCTCGTACCCCTTTAATGGTCAAGGCATAGTGTAGCCAACCTCGGGCTCAAATGCGAGCATAAATACTAGTCAATCCGTAAACGGAGGAAATCGCTCCATAAACCTATATATATTTGTGGGACGCGCTTGAAAACCTTGTTTCGAGCTGGCATAATCCCCTCTGCTGCACGCAAATCGGATCTACGTCCAGGGCCGTGGCGTGGGCACTATCGCCAAAAGAGAAATATCTCTGTGTAGATTGCGCACAGAGACATGCTTCTGTGCTATAGTTCAGGCTTGTTTGTTAACGCGACATGTTCGTTTGTCGCCCAAGGAGGGTCAGTTATGTCCAAAGTTTGCGAAGTTTGCGGTAAGCACCCCGTTGCCGGTCGCTCCATCAGCC
>CABSMB010000171.1 GCA_902478705.1 uncultured Collinsella sp.
GATTACGATCGCGAGGAAGAGCTAGCCAAGTTCAACCTCCCCGCCGACAAGACCGTCGTGCTGGTAATGGCCGGCGCCAGCCTGCCTCAGCCGTACGTCCGCTTTCGCGCGGCGATGGACCACACACTCCCCTTCCTGCGCAGCTTCGAAGACATGCACTTTGTCTTTTTGCCCGGCAAAGACGTGGAGTATGCCACCCGGCTGAAGACACTCTTCAATGCCATGAAGCTCGAGAACGTCACGGTGCTGGACTATGTCGACGACATGGCGGCCCTCATGCACGGCTGCGACCTGGCAATCCTCAAATCGGGCGGACTCACGGTCACCGAGTGTCTATGCGCACATCTGCCGATGATCCTGCTGGGCAAATCTTACGGCCAAGAAAAGGCCAACACCACCATGCTCACCGGCATGGGCGCCAGCATGCACGTCACCACGGCACGAGAGCTCATCGTGACGTTGCGACATCTCCACGATCATCCGGAGTCGCTCAAGGCATTGCTCATCAATGGCGAAGTACTACGCCGCCCCCACGCAGCCGAAGACATCGCCGTTGCCACCATGGAACTCGTAGGCAAACCCCAAAAACGTAAACGAGCCTTCTGCCGCTTCTACTGGGGCGAAAAACCCGCGCACATCCGCTAGCGTCTTAATGTCCGCTTACCTGTGGGAGGCCCCTATATATCATCCCGTGCTCAAACATTCTCGCTTCGCAGGGGCGCACTAATCCCACCCGTCCGGGGCTCACCCATATCATTCCATGCTCAAACATTCTCGCTTCGCTACGCTCGCTGCGAAACTGCGCGTGGAACGATATGGGTGAGCCCCGGACGGGGGCCTTTTTGCTTGTGAACAAATAGCAATCTTTCTAGCAAGCCGATCAGACAAAGAAACAGCACCTTTGTCGGATCGGCTTGCTAGAAGGTTCAATCTTTTCACCTTTTGCTGGAGAAGCCGTTACCGTAGCTAGCATGTAAACGAAGCTCACCCGTTGGAGGGCCCTATATATCGTCCCACGCGCAGTTTCGCAGCGAAGCGAGAATGTTTGAGCATGGGATGATATATAGGGCCCTCCAACGGGTGAGCGGACATAACAATCTAAGCGACGCCGCTAGAACCGAAACCGCCGGCTCCTCGGTCGGTTTCGTCTAGTTCTTGTACTTCTACGAAGTTGACCGTGGGGACTTCTTGGATGACAAGCTGGGCGATGCGGTCGCCTTTGTTGATTTGGATGTTGTTCGTAGGGTCTAGGTTGATGAGGATGACTTTAAGTTCTCCTCGATAGTGAGCGTCGATGAGGCCAGGCGTGTTGACTATAGACAGGCCCTGCTTAATGGCCAGGCCGCTGCGGGGCTGGACGAAGCCGGCGTAGCCGTCGGGCAGGGCGATAGCGAGGCCCGTGGAGACCAGACGACGCTCAAAGGGCTTCAGAATGCAATCCTCGTTGGAACGCAGGTCCAGGCCGGCATCCGTAGGATGGGCGTATTTGGGAAGCTCGACGGTTGGGTCGAGACGCTTAATGTTAACGGTAATGTTGGACATGAAATCACCTTAGCTTGTCGAGCTCTTGCAGAAACTCATCGACATCTTTGAAATCGCGATAGACCGAGGCAAAGCGGATGTAGGCCACTTTATCAATCTTGGCCAACCTCTTAAGAACCATATCGCCCAGCTCATGAGACGTAACGGCTGTGAGCGTACGGGAGCGAAGCTCAACCTCTATATCGTCAATAATCTCGTTGAGCTTTTTAGTGTCGATATCTCGCTTGATCGTGGCGCGCATCAAACCGACCAGCAGCTTATTGCGATCGAACCGTTGCTTGCTTCCGTCTGACTTAATGACCTCGATAGGGTCTTCACAACGCTCAAATGTCGTAAAGCGATAATTGCATGAGCAGCATTCGCGACGGCGCTTGATGGTGTTATTAGATTCCTGCATGCGGGAATCAACGACGCGGGTATGTGCCTTGCCGCATTTGGGACAGCGCATGGTACCTCCTCTAAAACGATTACAAGGGTACCATGCGACGGTACTTAAATCTTAGGAACGTGCGGGAACTTTAAGATGCGCACCGGCATCGAGTGAGCCATGCTCCAGATGATTGACGTTGCGGATCATATCAGAGGTCTCCTGTGTGGAAAGACCCTCAATCGGATGCTCCTGGGCAAGCGACCAAAAGGAATCGCCAGACTGAACACGTACAGTCTCGTAGGTAACGTTGGATGCCGACTCGGCATATGCGGCGTGACGAGCGCTGAAGATCGAGGCAGCAAGTACAAAGAAGAGCGTGAGCGCAACGGCAAGAGCGACAATCGTCGAGGCCTTCAGGGCAGCGGGGACCGAAGCCGCGGCGGCGCACTGGCTGCGGACGGGCTTGCCAGGCAGTGTTTGGAAATCAGATCGGCCGCCTTTGACAACCGTGAAAGCCGGTGCCGCAGGCGTCTCGAGCTTAAGGGCGAGGTTTCCCTGGACCATGTCCGTTGCGTTCATCATGTTCTCCTCTCGCGTGTTTTGCTGAGAACAGTTTTATCAAGCCGCGCGGACAAAAATGTCTAGCGCGAGAACGAATGTTCGGTTATTATTATCTTCGAACAGTTGTTCCTGTCAAGCAAAAATCGAACATTTGTTTGACATTGGCAGAGAGGATCCCCTGATGGCTCGCAAAATTACCAAGCGTCAGCAGCAGATTTACGACTTCATCAAGGAATATCAGCAGGAGAAGGGCTATCCGCCCAGTGTGCGCGAGATGGCATCGGCCGTAGGCCTCTCCTCCCCCAGCACGGTGCATGCTCATCTCTCTGCCCTGGAGGCTCGAGGACTGCTCAAGCGCGATGCCACCAAGCCTCGCGCCCTAGAGCTCTTTGATGAGGACGGATCCTCTGTTTCGATTTCCAAATCCGATGAACCCACGGCGCCCCGCGGAACGGTCTCGCTGCCGCTCGTCGGTCGCGTCGCGGCTGGGATTCCCATTCTGGCCGAACAAAATATCGAGGACACCTTTACCATCCCGACCGAAATCGCCACAGACCAGGGCTCCTTTGTCCTTGAAGTGCACGGCAGCTCAATGATCAATGTCGGCATCTACAACGGTGACTATATTATCGTTCGCGAGCAAAAGAGCGCGATGAACGGCGAAATCGTCGTGGCCATGATCGATGGCTCGGCGACTGTCAAGACGTTCTACAAGGAGCAGGGGCGCGTGCGCTTGCAGCCCGAGAACGACACTATGGAGCCCATCTATGCGACGAACCCCGTTATTTTGGGTAAGGTTGTCGGGTTAATGCGCCGGTTCTCGTAATGCAAAAACGCATCACCATATTTGACACCGTCCGCGGGTTTACGATGCTGTCGATGGCAGGTTTTCACGCCTGCTACGATTTGGCCTACCTATATGGATGGGATATGCCATGGTTTACCGAAACGGTTTTCCAGGATATCTGGCGCGCTAGTATCAGCTGGGTATTTTTGTTTATCGCCGGTTGGATGTGCACGCTCTCGCGCAATAACGTTAAGCGCGCCCTCAAATACGCGGCCGCAGCCTTGATCGTATGGATTGCAACTACACTGGTATCAGTCGACGATTCGGTAAACTTTGGCATCATTTATTGCATGGCGGCGTGCACCGCGGTGGTTGCACTCACCCGTCCGTTACTCCAAAAATTACCGGGCTCGTGGGGCATAGCAGTATGCCTTGTTCTTTTTACCCTAACCTGGGGCATTCCAAAGGCGGTCTACCCACTCCCCTACCTGGCATGGCTTGGATTCCCGGGCCCGGATTTTGTTTCGGGAGATTACTATCCGCTCATTCCGTTTGTCTTTATGTACCTTACCGGCTTCTTTACTGCCCAGGCATCACAAGCATCAAGGCACGAAGCGCCGGCATGGGCATATGCCAATCCCATCCCGGCGCTCGCAGTCCTCGGTCGGTATGCCTTACCGTTCTACCTGCTCCATCAGCCTGTCATTCTAGGTGTGCTAGAGCTCGTTTAT
>CABSMB010000172.1 GCA_902478705.1 uncultured Collinsella sp.
GATCACGCGACTCATTCGAACGACCGGCGCCGCTGCGGCCACCGTTGCCACGAGCGCCCTCGCGACGCTCACCACCGCGGCCGCCCTCGCGGGCTCCGCGCTCGTCAAAGCGCTTGCCGCCGCGGGACTCGCCGCCGCGGGTACCGCGCTCGCCATCGCGACCGGAGCGACGACGGTCACCCGAACCGCGCTTGCCGCCGCGCGAACCGCGGCCCTCGTCCTCGCGCTCAACACGACGACGGCCACCACGGTCCTCGTCCTCACGACGACGGCGGTGTGCCTCGCCCTGGAACTGCTTGGCACGACGCTCGGCACGGTTGCCGCGCGGGCCCTGCTCAACAGCACCGGCACACTCCTCGGCAGCCACCTCGCGAGCCACGCTCTCCACGGCCTCGTCCACGCGAGCCTGAACGCCCTCGCGCACGCGGGTCTTGCCGCCACGCTTGGGACGGCTCGGGCGCTCGCCGTCGCTGCGGCGCTCGTCGCGACCGCGGTTGGAACGACCGGCCACATCGCCGTAATCGTCGCCGTTGCGCTTGCCGTCGCGACGCGCCTGCTCAAGCTTCTTCTTGCTCTTGGACTTGCCGCGCTTGGTCTTCTTCTTCACCTTAAAGGCCGCAGGATCGCGCTCGGGATCGACGGCGGGCGGGTTGGGGCCCACATGCAGGTCGCCGGCCTCGTAGATGTCGGCCGTCTTGTCCATGAGCTTCTCGATCTCATAGAACTCATCTACGTCCTGCTCGGTCACAAACGTAATGGCCCAGCCCAGCTCGCCGGCGCGGCCCGTGCGGCCGATGCGGTGGATGTAGTCGGTCGGCTCGGCCGGCACGTCAAAGTTCACGACGTAGCGCACATCGCTAATGTCGATGCCGCGGGCGAGGACATCGGTTGCCACCAGCACGTCGACGGTGCCGTCGCGGAAGGCCGAAAGCGCGCGCTCGCGCTGGGCCTGGCTGCGGTTGCCGTGAATCGCGGCGGCCTTGATGCCCTTACGCTCCAGACGACGGCAGCAGCTGTCGGCGCGGTGCTTGGTGCGCATAAAGACGATAGTGCGCTCCGGGCCCTCCTTTTTGAGGAACTCGGGCAGCAGGTTGTTCTTGGCCTCGATGGACACCGGGAACACAAACTGGTCGACGGTGTCGGCGGTCGACGTGGCAGGCGCGATCTCCACGCGGGCCGGGTCGCTCACCAGGTCGGTGATCTCGCCCACGGCCTCCTCGTCAAGCGTGGCCGAGAACAACAGCGTCTGGCGCTCGGCCGGCGTCTCGCGCACAATGCGGCGAACGGCGGGCAAAAAGCCCATGTCGAGCATGCGGTCGGCCTCGTCGAGCACCAGCACCTTGACCTCGTCCAGGTGGCAAGCGCCCTGCTCGATCAGATCGACCAGACGGCCCGGCGTGGCGACCAGGATGTCGCAGCCGTACTTGAGCGCCGCGGTCTGGGGCTTGTAGCTCACGCCGCCCACGACGGTCACGGCAACATGGCCGGTGACGTCGGCAATCTTGCTCGCGACCTCGTCGATCTGCTGGGCGAGCTCGCGCGTGGGCGTGATGACGAGCATCACAGGGCCGCGGCCGTTGCCCTCGGGCTTCTTGGCACCGCGACGGCGGTTGCGGCCGCTACGCTCGCGCACGGGCTTGGGCGGAGCAATGTGCTCCAGGTTATTCATGGTCGGCAGCAAGAAGGCGGCCGTCTTGCCGGTGCCAGTCTGAGCGGCGGCAAGCAGGTCGCGGCCCTCGAGCACCACGGGGATCGAGCCAGCCTGGACAGGCGTGGGCGCCGTGTAGCCTAGGTTCTCGATGGCACGAAGCATCTCGTCCGAAAGTCCCAGCTTGTCAAAGGCGGGCAGGTTCTCGGTCGCGGACTCGACGGCCTGGGCAGCATTGGCCTCATCGGCGGCATCGAAGGCAGCCTGGGTCATGGCCTCGCGGGTCTCGTCCAGAATCTCGGCGTCCGTGACGTCGGATACAGAATTACGCATATGTTGTTGTTCCTTATCTGCACGCGTTATGGGCACGGCATGCGGCCGCGCGAGCGTGCTTAGTAGTGCGCTAATACATACAAAAACAGGTGCGCACAGAGAGGACGTTGCTCAGCACGCTGGCGATCGCTTTGGCAGCCCTATCACGCGCCGTCCAGACGCAGCGGCCCTAAGCGATGGAGCAGATTCGCCGCCGGTTAGTATACCCGTACTCCGCATGCCCCCACGTAAACCACAGATGACGGGGCGGACGGGGCGGGTCTGGGCCGATTGTCTCAATCTGCAACAGCCGCTCAGCAAAAACCGGCCGAACCGTTACAGATCAAGACAGAGCTCAGCCACGCAAAACAACATCTCGATCTGTAACAGTTAGAGGTCATTTTCCCCGCTAGATGTTACAGGTTGAGATGTTTGACAGGGACTGTCAACGATTGAGCAGCCACCCTCATCTGTATCGGAATGTCATACATTTCTTTCTGTACTAGACACCCCCAGGGGGTATGGGTGTATAGTATCGGCGGGCTAACAATTCCAACACCGAACTACAGAAAGGAGAAGCCATGGCTCAAGATAAGTTCGACGTGGGCGGCATGACGTGCGCCGCTTGCCAGGCGCATGTGGACCGCGCCGTGAGCAAGCTCAACGGCGTTCAAAGCGTCGCGGTCAATCTGCTCGCCAGCTCCATGATGGTGGACTACGACCCCGCACAGGTCTCCCCCGACGATATCTGCACCGCTGTCGACCGCGCGGGTTACTCGGCCTCGCCCGTCGACGCGGGCACCGGTGCCGCCGGCTCAAGTGGCAACGCGCAAGTCAGGTCCGGCGCCGCCCATATGGAGTCGCCCACCAAAAAGCTAGAGGCCACTGCCTCCGCTATGCGCACCCGTCTCATCATCTCAATCATCTTTCTCATTCCGCTGTTCTACATAGGCATGGGACACATGCTCGGCTGGCCGCTGCCCGGTATCTTCACGGACCACATCCACAGCATGACGCTCGCCCTCACCGAGCTTGTCCTGCTCATCCCCATCGTCTACGTCAACGACGCGTACTTTATCAACGGCTTCAAATCACTCGTGCACGGCGCGCCCACCATGGACGCTCTCATCGCCGTCGGCGCCACCGCGTCGATCGCCTGGTCGCTCTACGCCATGTTCATCATGGCCGACCAGCTGGCTACAGGTCAGGTGCACGAGGCCATGATGACGAGCATGGACAACCTGTATTTTGAGAGTGCCGGCACGATTCTGTCGCTCGTCACCGTGGGCAAATACCTCGAGACGCGCAGCAAGTCCAAGACCGGCGGCGCTATCGAGGCGCTCATCGACTTGGCACCCAAGACCGCGACCGTCGTTGCCGCCGACGGCACCGAGACCGCTGTGGACGTCGACGCCATCCTTCCCGGCCAGGTCCTGCGTGTGCGCCCCGGCGAGTCTATCCCTGTCGACGGCGTAGTACTCGAGGGCGCGTCGGCCGTGGACGAGAGTGCGCTCACCGGCGAGTCCATCCCCGTGGAAAAGACCGCCGGCGACACCGTCAACGCCGCCACGGTCAACCGCACCGGATCGTTTACCTTCCGTGCCACACGCGTGGGCGCCGACACGTCGCTTGCCAAGATCATCCAACTCGTCGAGGACGCCAACGCCACCAAGGCGCCTATCGCCCGCCTGGCCGATAAGGTCGCCGGCGTGTTTGTGCCCGTGGTGTTTGTGATCTCGGCCGTGACCTTTGCGGTGTGGATGGCACTGACCGGCAGCGTGAATGAGGCGCTCACCTCCGCCGTGGCCGTGTTGGTGATCAGCTGCCCGTGCGCGCTGGGCCTGGCCACGCCCGTCGCCATTATGGTTGGCACCGGCAAGGGCGCCGAGATGGGCATTCTGTTTAAGAGCGCCGAGGCGCTGGAGAATCTGCGCAACGTGGGCACCGTGGTGCTCGATAAGACCGGCACCGTCACCCGCGGCAAGCCGGCCGTGACCGATATCGTAGTGGCTACGCGCGCTGACGGCTC
>CABSMB010000173.1 GCA_902478705.1 uncultured Collinsella sp.
TGCCGAGGGCACCCAGGCAGATCATATGTGCTCCGCCGACCTGCGCACCTGGATGGCCGAGTGGCATCTGGACCTGACGCTGGGTGTTAAGGGCGATGGTCCCGCTGCGGTCTTTAACCCGCGCGAGGCCTTTGGCTCGCACAGTGACAGCGACCACGTTTACAACACGCCGCGCGCCTGGTACATGCAGCGCTGCCTCAACCCCAGCGATGTGTGGGACGGTCCCGAGGCCGACTACACGCCCGAGAGCGACGACATCCCCTGGAGCCGCGTGCCCGAGCGCAAGGTGACCATCGAGGACATCAAGTACGTGCTTTCGAGTCACTACCAGGGCACGGAGTACGACTGCTACGGCAGCAAGGGTACGCCCGCCACGCGCGGCGCCTATCGTCCTATCGGCATCAATCGCAACAGCCAGCTTGCCGTGCTGCAACTGCGTCCCTATGCGCAGCCGGCGTATCGCGCCGTGCAGTGGATGGCGTTTGGCTCCAATTCGTTTAACGCGCTCGTGCCGCTGTACGCCAATGTCCAGACCATGCCCGAGTACTATGCCGACACGCAGGCTCGCGTGACGTCCGAGAATTTCTATTGGGCAAATCGCCTGATCGGTGCCTTGGCCGATGTTCGCTTCCATGAGTGCGGTCGCGCGGTCGAGGATTATCAGGAGAAGGTCGGCGGCATGGGCCACAAGCAGATTCACGACGTTGACGCTGTCGTGGCCGCGCTGCCCGAGGCCGAGGTGCCTGCCGAGCTCGCCCGCGCCAACGAGGAGTTTGCCGAGCGCGTGCGGGTGGAGACCGATGCCCTGTTGGGCAAGGTCCTCTACACCACGAGCTGCGCCATGAAGAATTCCTTCGCGATGAACGATAACGTAAGGTAAAGACGACCTTGCAACGAGCGAGCGGGGCAAACGCCGTCGAAGGCTTTGCCCCGCTCGATTCCTATCTTGGCGGTAAAACGATTTTGTGTCGTTCGCCCAATCTTGGGTACAAGAAGGCCAATGCAGTTGTTCATGATTGGAGCCAACCATGGTTATGAAACTCGATCAGCTTGTTAACGGTGCCATCAACGTGGGCTTCGGCGCCGCCGCCGTTGCCGTTGAGGGCGGCAAGAAGGTTCTCGACGACCTCGGTACCAAGGGCGAGCAGGTCCGCAAGGATGCCGGTACCCCCGATATCGCCCGCAGCGTGTCCGACATGTTCGAGCAGGCCGGCGGCACCATCTCCGACCTGACTGAGCGTCTGGGCATGCAGGGCGAGACTGCGGCACAGCGCGTGCTCGACGAGCTCATCCTGGCCCGCGTCCGCGTTATGACCGCCCCCGAGCGCACGGCCTTTTTGGCCCATGTGCGCGACATCGTCGATTCGGTCGAGGACAACGTGACCTCGGTGCCCGTCGAGTCTGTTGAGCCCGACGACGCAGAGGACGCCGAAGAGGCCGAGTAGCAGCGCAGATGGCAGATTCCACCACCGATTACAACAATCTAGATCCCTTGGGTGACGAGACGGCGGTTGTCGATGAGGTTGAGGCCGCCGTCTCGGGCGCTCGCAAGAAGCCGCGCGCTGTCGATATGGTCCCTGAGGAGCCCGACGCGATGGCGCCGGACGAGGAATACCAGCTCACGCCGGCAGGTCGTCGTGAGCGCATTGGGCAGATCGTTCGCCTGATCAAAAAGTATCGCGTGTGGGACAACCTCACGCCGGTGCGCCTGCGTCGTCTGCTCGAAGAGCTCGGCCCCATGTTCGTCAAGATGGGGCAGATTCTGGCTAACCGGTCCGAGATCTTGCCGCAGCGGTTTTGCGACGAGCTGCGTCGCCTGCGCTCCGACGTAGAGCCGGTGCCGTATGAGGTGGTACTCCGCTGTCTGGAAGAGGAGTACGGCCAGCGCTTGGGGCAGATGTTCGACGCGATCGACCCCAACCCGCTCGGAAGCGCGTCGCTCGCGCAAGTTCACCGTGCCCGTCTGGTGACGGGCGAGGACGTGGCCGTTAAGGTGCAGCGCCCCGGCGCGCAGCAGGTCATGGCGCAGGACATCGACATCATTCGTTCGGTGGTGCGCATCGTTTCCAAGTTCGTCAACACCGACCAGTTTGTTGACTTACATGCCGTCGTCGAGGAACTGTGGGCCTCGTTTCGCGAGGAGACCAACTTTTTGGCTGAGGCCAAAAACCTCAACGATTTCTATGAGTTCCATAAGAGCGTCCATGGCGTGTCGTGTCCTAAGTCCTACCTGGACCTTTGCACCGAACACGTCGTGGTCATGGACTACATCGACGGCATCTCGATTGCCGATCCCGAGCGCCTGGTGGCCGAGGGCTATGACCTGGAAAAGATCGGCTCGGCGATTGTCGAGGACTATTCGACGCAGGTGCTCGATGACGGCTTTTTCCATGCCGACCCGCATGCGGGAAACATCATTCTCAAGGACGGCATCGTCTACTTTATCGACCTGGGCATGGTCGGGCGTATGTCGAGTCACGACCGCGGTATCGTCAAGGACATGATTTTCGCCGTGGCCGAGGGCGACGTGCCCAAGCTCAAGGACTCGCTTATGCGCTTTGCCGTGACGCGCGGCGACTCGGCCGAGCTCGACCATTCGGCCTTTTTGTCCGACTTGGACTTTATCGTCGCCGACTTTGCGGGACTCGATCTTAAGGACCTGGATATCGGCGAGTTTTTGACCTCGCTGGTGAATCTGGCGCGCAAGAACGACGTTGAGTTGCCGAGCGTGGTGACAATGTTCGCGCGCGGCATGGTGACACTCGAGGGCCTGCTGACCGAATATATGCCCAACGTCAACATGATCCAGATCATCCAGACGCATATCAAAAACGAGAAGAGTACCTATGCCCGCGTGCGCGAGATGGGTCGCGATCTTGCCGCGAGCAGCTATCGCGCGGCAAAGGGTTCGCTCGAGGCGGCCGAGTATCTGGGCTTGGCGTCGCGCATGCTCACGCGCGGCCAGCTTAAGGTAAACACGCAGATCATGAGCAGCGATAAGGCGCTGCGGCAGCTGGGTGGAATTATCGACCGCATGTCGATGGCAATTGTGATCGCCGGTCTGTTTATCGGCTCGTCGGTGGTGTACTACGCGCGCATCGAGCCGGTTGTGTTTGGTATCCCGGTCATTGGCTTTATGGGCTACGTGAGTGCGCTGGTGCTGGCGTTGATGCTGGGCCGCGAGATCTGGCGCAACAGTCACGGCGGCAAGCGTTAACGATTTCCCGGGTCGGGGGAAACGGGTTATTTTGCCTTGCGTCACGCCGGCGTGGGCTGGTTCGAACAAAACTATGCCGGTTTACGGGGCTGGAGTGCCGAACCTCGACCATGCCGGAATCCGTGCTTTTAAAACCGCAGGTAGATGAGTCGCTGGTTTTCGAAAATAGCAGATATGGTTGCGAAGTGCTGAATCAGCCCCGTAATCCGGCATAGTTTTGAAACGAGCTATTCTTTCAAGGTCCGACGACAGTCCTTCCTATCGCAAACCATAGCTTTTACCTTGGGCTTCGCCTGTGTGCGGGGCCCTTTTGCGTGATACCATACTGACAGTAATAATCGATGGCCTAGATGGTGGTGCGGAGACGCACGAATGCGCGGTTTTCCTGCGCGTTTGGGAGAATCGGGGTGCAAATCCCCGGCTGTACCAGTAACCGTAATTCCTCTTGGCTCGGGATGTTCGCATCGCAGATCGGACGATGCGCCCGGGTCGGTAAGGTTAAGTCGGATCGCCTCCCATCTTGCACGCGGCTGCGGCGCATGCCGCCGGTACGCGTTGGGCTCTGGAGGGAAGGGGGACCCCGATGGGGGTACTCGAGCGCAATGTGCGCGATGACGTGGGGCAGCCGCTGGGCAATGCTCCAAGTGCAGACAGTAGGAGACAAATGGATATGTTTGAGGACGAGTGCCAGCGCGCCTCGTGGCGTCGCCATGGAGCGATTGCCCGTGGCGTAGCCAAGCGCGGTCTGGTGGCGTTCCTGGCTTTTGCCAT
>CABSMB010000174.1 GCA_902478705.1 uncultured Collinsella sp.
TCCTAGTCGGTCGCTACGGCGCGGGCAAGAGCTTTTTGCTCCAAACCATTCGCACGCACGCCATGGGCGAGGGCTTTGTCGTCGCCGATGCCGACCTTTCGCCTGAGCGCCGCCTGCAGGGTGGCCAGGGCCAGGGTCTGGCCACCTATCGCGAGCTCATCCGCAACATATCGACCAAAACGCGCCCCGAGGGCGGTGCACTCAACCTCATCCTGGATCGCTGGGTCGCCTCGTGCGCCGACGCCGACGAGTCGGCCATCAATGCCCAGCTCGCTCCGCTCGAGGAGATGGTCCACGGCTTCGATTTCACCCGCATGCTCCGCCGCTATCGAGCGGCCGTCTCGGAGGGTGACGAAGAGAGCATGAGCCGCGTGACCAAATGGATCCGCGGCGAGTATCGCACCAAGAGCGAGGCGCGCGCCGAGCTAGGCTCCTCGACCATCATCAGCGACGACGACTGGTACGACTACGTCAAGCTCATCGCACGCTTTTTGGTCTGCAGCGGCTACAAGGGCATGCTGGTGCTCATCGACGAGCTCGTAAACCTGTACAAGATTCCCAACGCCATCACGCGCCAGTACAACTACGAGAAGATCCTAACGATGTACAACGACACGCTGCAGGGCAAAGCACAATATCTGGGCATGATCATGGGCGGCACGCCAACCTCCATCGAAGACCGCCGCCGCGGCGTGTTCTCCTACGAGGCCCTTCGGAGCCGGCTCGCCCAGGGCCGCTTTGCGCGCGAGGACCTTAAGGATATGCTCGCGCCCATCATTCGCCTGCAGCCACTCACCTATGAGGAGCTGCTAGTCTTGATCGAAAAGCTCATGCAAATCCACGCCGGTTACTTTGGCTGGACGCCCACGCTTACCGAGAACGACTTGGTGGACTTCCTCAAGATCGAGTTCGGTCGAGTAGGGGCCGACACGCACCTGACGCCCCGTGAGGTCATCCGCGACTTTATCGAGCTGCTCGATATCCTGTGTCAGAACCCCGACGCCAACGTGGCCGAGCTGCTGCAAAGCGTCGGCGGCGATGCGCTGGCGCCGGCAACTGCAACAAACGACACCGGCACCGCAGGCGACGGGCGCAACTTTGCCGAGTTCACCATCTAACCCGCCAAAAAGGGACAGGTTTATTTTGGTACGTTTTATCTAGGCAAACGTTGAAACAGTCATGCAGCAAGCCACTGCCCACCGCGTTGAGAGACTAGCTTTTGAAAGGAGGCCCCGTGAACGCTTTTGACCGATATGCTCCGTTTATCCAAGACTTCATCTACTCCCACGATTGGGAAAGCCTGCGCTCTATCCAGGTTGCGGCAGCAGATGCAATCTTTAACACGCAAGACAATGTGCTCCTGACAGCATCCACGGCATCCGGCAAAACCGAGGCGGCCTTCTTTCCCATCCTGACCGAGTTTTGGGAGAACCCGCCCGCGAGCGTGGGCGCCCTCTACATTGGCCCTCTCAAAGCGCTCATCAACGATCAGTTTGTACGCCTCAACGATCTGTGCGAAGAGGCCGATATCCCTGTCTGGCACTGGCACGGCGATGTCTCACAGTCGCATAAGGCCAAACTCATCAAAAAGCCGAGCGGCATCTTGCAGATTACGCCCGAATCACTCGAGGCGCTCCTGATCCATAAGCACATGGCAATCCCGCGCATGTTTTGCGACCTGCGCTATGTGGTCATTGACGAGGTCCACTCGCTCATGCGCGGTGACCGTGGCGGTCAGACGCTCTGCCTTATCGAGCGCCTTTCGCGCATGGCGGGCGTGCAGCCCCGGCGTATCGGCCTTTCGGCCACCATTGGAGACCCCGAGCGCACGGGCGCTTTTCTCTCACAGGGAACGGGGCGCGACTGCGTCATCCCCCGCTTTGAGGAACCGCGCCGCGTGTGGCGCATCTCCATGGAGCACTTCTACAACTCGGGCCCCCAGGCACAGCAGCGAGGATTTATGAGCACAGGCCCGCAGGAAGCCGAGGTGCTCGCATGCGAGCGCATTGAAGCAGCGGCACCCGCGGCACTGCCCGCTGGCATCCAAGATATGCGCCACAGCGGACAGCTCACACAGGAGGAACGCCGCCAGCGTCGCGAGCGAGCGCGAGGCAAGGCCGCCCCTAAGGACCGTCGGACTTCCTCGGCTCCCGAGGGAGAAGTCGACATCCCGCGAGCGACCGAGCAGGCGCTGCTCAACCCCACCGATACCGCGCCCGACAACGCCGATCCCGGCATGGGCTATATCTTTGAACATACCCGCGGCCGCAAGTGCCTGGTCTTTGCCAACTCGCGCGAGGAGGCAGAGGCCGTGTGCTCCATGCTGCGCAGCTACTGTGAGAACCGGCACGAGCCCGACCGCTTCCTGATCCACCACGGCAACCTCTCGGCATCGCTGCGCGAGACCGCCGAGGAGCTCATGCGCGACGAGGAACAGGCACAGACAACCGTCACCACCTCCACACTGGAGCTCGGTATTGATATCGGCCGTCTGGAGCGCGCGTTTCAGATCGATGCGCCGTTTACTGTCAGCTCCTTTTTACAGCGCATGGGGCGTACAGGCCGCCGCGATCTTCCGCCCGAGATGTGGTTTGTCATGCGCGAGGAAGAGCCCGAGCCGCGCACGATGATGCCCGAAACCATTCCCTGGAAGCTCCTGCAGGGCATCGCGCTCGTGCAACTCTATCGCGAGGAAAAGTGGGTCGAGCCGCCCGAGCTCGATCGACTCCCCTACAGCTTGCTCTATCACCAGACCATGTCGACGCTTGCCAGCACCGGCGAGCTCACGCCGGCCGAACTTGCCCAGCGCGTGCTCACGCTCAGCTATTTCCACCGCGTCTCCGCCGATGACTACCGCATGCTGCTGCGTCACCTCATCAAAATCGACCATATCCAGGTCACCGAGGGCGGCGGGCTCATCGTGGGCCTCGCGGGCGAGCGCATCATCAACAACTTTAAGTTCTACGCCGTGTTCCAGGAGAACGAGGAGTTTACCGTTCGCAGCGAATCGGCCGAGCTGGGCACGATCGTCAATCCGCCACCACCTGGCGAACGCATCGCCATCGCAGGCCATTGCTGGATCGTCGAGGAAGTGGACTGGAAGCGTCACACCGTCTTTGCCACGCAGGTCAAGGGCCGTGTGCCGGCCTACTTTGGCGACTGTCCCGGAGACATCAATACGCATGTGCTCGAGCGCATGCGCCAGGCGCTCAACGAGCACGCGGCATATCCGTACCTTATGGGCAACGCACGAGCACGCCTTACGCAGGCTCGTCATACCGCCGAGATTTCGGGCGCGGGAACTAAGCCACTCGTTAAC
Organism: uncultured Collinsella sp.; assembly: GCA_902478705.1. GTDB lineage: Bacteria > Actinomycetota > Coriobacteriia > Coriobacteriales > Coriobacteriaceae > Collinsella. The sequence goes on from CABSMB010000174.1 coordinate 3,320, forward strand.
CTAGGCGGTGACACCTGGGTGCTCTTCCCGTGGCTGGGCAGCTATGCCTTCTTGGCGCTCGAACGCATGCTCAAGATTAAATGCGCCGCAGAGCTGGGCCTTCGAGGGCTCGATCCGTCGCGCCCGTACTTTATGCAGTTTAAGATGAAGGCCGACGAGGAGACGTTCTTTGAGGTGCTCGCCGCCGAGGCCGAGAAGGACTTCAACCCCATCGAGCTCGTCTATCCCGGCGAGGTGCCCTACTTCGATCGTTACGACGAGTTTGTTCCCGAGGAACTCGTGCGCAAAGGCTTTGCCGAAGGCGTCCTCGACATCGAAGGCATGAAACAACGCGTCCTCGGCTGGCGCAGCCACGCATAAAACCAGTCTTTTTGGGACGGGGCTCAATGAGCTAGTCGTGGAGCGGAATGCCGAGGAAATCTGTGTCGAAAGGCACGGCTTCGGCAAAGGTGTAGTCACCGTCGCTGGCGATGAGCAGGTAGTTTTCCTCGCCGCCGAACTCTGTGTCACCGCAGGGGATCACCCAAGCATGGGCGAATACCTCAAGCGCCGTAGCAGCGCAATCGCACAGGAATGTCACATCGCACCCCTCGCTCGCGCTCACGATATTGGCTACATA
>CABSMB010000175.1 GCA_902478705.1 uncultured Collinsella sp.
GAGCTGATGCTTCGTGCGGTCTGTGCTGGGGCAAAGACTATCTATATCGGTCTGGGCGGCAGCGCCACCAACGACGGTGGCGCCGGCATGTTGCAGGCACTGGGCGCGCACGTTGTCGATAAGCGTGGCTGCAATATCGCCCCCGGTCTCGCGGGCCTTGAACACGTGGCGAGTATCGATTTGGCACCGGCGCTTCGGGCACTGAATGGCGCGCGTGTCGTGGTGCTGTCCGATGTCGAGAATCCGCTCGTGGGGCGTCGAGGCGCACTGGCGGTGTTTGGTGGGCAGAAGGGTTTGCCGACGGGTGATGCCGAGGTACTGCGCGTGTACGACAGCTGGATGGTCGGCTACGGTCGCCTGCTCGATACGGCGATTGCCGAGGCACGGGCTCAGGGGTTGTTGCACGTGCCCGAGGGTGTGCGGACATTTGGCTCGGTGCTCGGTGTGCCCGGTGCCGGCGCCGCTGGCGGCCTGGGCGCCGCGCTGCTAGCGCTCGGTGCGGAGTTGCGCTCGGGCGTGGAGACGGTGCTTGATTTGATTGGGTTTGACGAGCGCGTGCGCGATGCCGACCTGGTTATAACGGGCGAGGGCAATATGGATGAGCAATCCGCTGCCGGTAAGGCGCCGGTGGGCGTGGCCCGTCGTGCGAAGCGATATGGCAAGCCAGTGGTCGCCGTCGTGGGCGGTCGCGCTGACAACCTGGATGCGGTGTATAGGCAGGGCGTCGACCTGGGTTTGCCGGTCTGCCGCAAGCCCATGGGCCTTGAGCTGGCGCTCGATTCGCACGAGGCAGAGGCAAACCTCGTCTGCGCTAGCGAGTCTGCTGCGCGAGCCTACGATCTTGGTCGCATATAGATATAAATATCCAATTTGACTTGCCTGTCCAGCTCGTTATTTGTAAATATATGTTAATGACGCTGGCATTTTACGGTCGATACTATTGTCGTATCACTGGTTTCGTATCCACCCGTCTGTAAACGGGAATTGAATGAAAGGAGCTAGGATGCGCAGATTGGGAAGTGCGCTTAAGCGCGCGGTTACGGTTGGTGCGGTGTTGGCGCTGACGTTTTGGTATGGCCGTCCCGGCGACCATGTCATTCGCAGACGATGTCGCAGGGGATGCCGGACAATCGTCCGCGTTGGAGAAGAATCAGAAGACCGCGACCGAGCTCGACGAGAACCTGGAGACCAAGGTCACCCTGTCGTTCCCGGGCAAGCGCGAGGCCGAGCCGTCCGACGTTGTGTTTGTGCTCGATAAGTCGGGCGCCTCTGCGCAGAAGGACATCTTTGACCAGGCTAAGTCCTTCCTCGAAGAGGTTAAGACAAAGGCTCAGACCGACGGCTTGGACATCAAGGTTGGCGTTGTCCTCTTTAATAAGGTGGGCAATATTCAGCAACCGTTGACTGATGTCGTTACAGGTTACGATAGCATTCTGACGGCGATGAACTCGAGCTTGCGCTCGGGTACCAACATGGACGCCGGCCTTCTTGCTGCAAAGAGCATCCTCGACGCGGATACTGCCGTTAAGGCCGAGAACAAGCACGTGATCCTTATTAGCGACGGTGCAACCTACCTTTACTGCAAGAATGGCGATTACACCAAACCGTATACGAGGTCGTTTGGCGATCCAAAAAAGCAGACGAATCCAGAGACCGGCGTTGCATACCCCAATGGAGAGAACAAGATGGGCGGTATCTGGGAGTCCCACTCGCGCGAGTACAATTTCAAGAACGACTGGAAGAAGTTCTCCGACGGCTCCACCAACTTCATTTTCTCGGAGGCCATGAAGGGCCCCGAGAAGCTCGGCGAGTATCTTGAGTACTATCGCGACCAGTACGAGAACTCTGACAAGAACTGGGCCCAGTACGATTACGAGTACACCGACGCCGCCGCCAGTAAGGGCACCACGAACCCCATCCCCGTCGACGTGAACGCGCCGTGCAACATCGACGTCGCGTTCTGGAGCACGGACGACACGTTCCAGTCGATGGTCAAGGCCGGCTACGACATGAACGTCTACTACAAGAACGCCGCCGACTTTGATGGCCAGGTATTCCTGCAGTACCTCACCAGGAATTCCAACAACGGCCAGCTCGACACCGACTTTGCCGATATCAAGGCCAAGCTCGTGGACAAGATCGCTGCCGGCTCGACGGTCGAGGACTTTATTGGCAACAACTTTGACTTTGTGAACGATGCCAGTAAGATCAGCCTGAATGTTGCGGGCGAGGACCTTGCGCCTGAGAAGATCGACGAGACCACCTATGGCTTTGGCAAGCGTGCGGATGGCACCTATCGCTTCACCCTCAAGTACACGGCAGGGGAGAACGAGAAGCTTGTCTTCACTCTCAACGAGGCCGCGGTGCCCGCTAAACCGGTTGTCCTTACGTACAGCGAGGTATTGGTGAATAAGCCCACCGAGGCCGGCACCCACAGCCTCAAGGTCAACGAGAGTGCAACCCTGTACCCCGTTGACGGCAACGGCGACAAGGGCACGGCAGGCGTTTTCCCGGTTCCGACGGTTACCTACACGGTTGCTGCTCCCGAGCCTAAGCCCGAACCCGAGGTTAAACCCACTAAGCCGAGCGATAAGAAGCCCGTCAGGACGACGAAGGGCGAGAAGGGCTCCATGCCGATGACGGGTGATACCTTCTCAATTCTGCCCGTCATTGGGCTGGTCGTAGCCGGTGCAGCCGTTTGCGTTTCCGGCATTATCCTCAAGCGCCGTAATCGCTAACGGCGCTGACGTCGAACGACGTTTCGCTTCCCAGCGCTTACGCAACGCTTGAATGCTCTCTGCGAAGCAACTGATGGGGCGCGGTCGCATACTTGCGACCGCGCCTTTTTGCTGCCGTGCACTCATGTGGTTTTCCCTTTGACTGCGGGGCATCTTGCTCTGCTGGACGGGAGCAGGTAATATATATCGAGCGCCTAGCGCGTTCGATGGGTTCGGATGACGACATGTTCCGAATCTGGTCAGGTCCGGAAGGAAGCAGCCATAAGGAGCCTCTGTCGGGCATCCGAATCCATCGAACGCACGGGCGCTTTTTGGTGCCGGGCCATGTCGTCCAAAGACCACCCGTAAAGGCGCGTTAATCTGAACAATTCAATCCTTTGTCTAGTGCTGCTCGTTGGCTTTGCCAAAACATGTTCGGGTGCTTTGTCTCTGTGCCTAGTTTCCTGATTGTTTCGGGGGCTTGTTCTGTGACGAGTTGATTACATATCTCCAGGGTTCTCCGTACTATCATGAATCAGATTGAAGAGAGATGATGATAGGGAGCGCCTTTTTATGATTGAGCTGCTCAGGCGTTTTGGTGGTAAGTTTCGCCGGTATATGGTGATTGGTCCTGCGTGCAAGTTGATCGAAGTGATCTTTGACTTGCTTACGCCGCTGGTGATTGCCCAGATGATCGATAAAGGTATCGGTGCACACGACGTGAGTGCCGTCGTCCACTATGGCATGGTGCTCGCCGCCATGGCCGTGATTGGCATCTCGTTTACGCTCGTCTGCCAAAAGATGGCGGCGCTCACCTCGCAGGGCATGGGTACTGACATTCGCGGCGCACTCTACCAGCACATCAACAAGCTGAGCTATGCTGAACTCGATCGCTTTGGCACGCCGTCGCTCATCACGCGCATTACCAACGACGTCAACCAGGTGCAGCTCGCCGTGGCGCTGGGCGTGCGCATGCTCATCCGCTGGCCTTTCCTGGCGGTGGGCTCCATGGTCGCGGCCCTTGCCATCGACCTTAAGCTCGGCATGATCTTCTTGATTTGCACGCCCGCCATCGGCCTGGTGTTTTGGTTTGTTATGGCGCGCTGCATCCCGTACTACAAGCAGCTGCAGGCAAAGCTCGACCGCATCGCGCTTATTTGTCGCGAGGGACTTTCGGGCGCCCGCGTGGTCCGGGCGTTTGTGCGCGAGGGTCACGAG
>CABSMB010000176.1 GCA_902478705.1 uncultured Collinsella sp.
GCCCCCTAGATACAAAAAGGCCGCAACCCACGCGGGCCACGGCCATAGAAGCGAATGTGACAAAGGGACAGTCCCTTTGTCACATCGTGCAGGCTACGCGCCCGCCTTCGCCTCTCCGTTTATCGCTTCGAGACCATCGGTCTCATCTTGCACAGTAGCCGGCTCCCTCGTCGGCACCACACCAAAGCAGTAGCTCAGCGCTGCAGACACTGCGAATGCCGTACCGCCGGCAGCACAGCACCACAGCAGATTCGAAATGCCGCCCGTGGCAAAGCCAATGACCATGAGGACATTCGTCATGCCGATGGTATAGGCCGTAACCTGCCCCACGGCTGCGACAAGACCTCCAACGGCACCACCAATAGCCATGCATGTGAGGCACCTGCCATATTTGAAGCCGCAGCCATACAGCGCCGGTTCGCTTACGCCACCAAGCACGCCCGAGATCGAGTAACCCAGCATGAGCGCCTTCTCGTCCTTATCCGCAACGCGAAGCGCGGCGCCAAAGGGCATGCCCCAGACAGCAAACGTCGCCATCGTCGCGGCGATGAGGATGCACGAGTCCGTTCCCACACTCATAAACTGGGCATACGCGAGCGATAGGACAACATTGCTGACGCCCGCAATCTTAAGAAACTCCCAACCCGCGGCAAGCCCCATGAGCGTGAGCAGTGACACGATGCCGCCCGAATTGCCGAGCATAAACATGAGCTGTCCCAACAGCATGCCCAGATAGCTGCCCGCCGGGGCCGTAATGCACAGGGACACCGGAACCATAACAAGCATGGTTGCAAACGGTACAAATGAAAACGCAACGGCCTGGGGGATAACGCGCTTAAAGAAACGCTCCACCTGCCATAGCACGGGAACCGAAATGAGAATCGGAATCACGGTCGTCGTGTAATCGTTGACCGGCGCGGGGAGCAGACCGTACACAGAAGTTATCGATGCCCCTGTTGTCGACGCGGCATCGACAAGCTTCAACAGGTCGGGGGCAATGAGGATGCCGCCCAGCATCATGCCCAGCTGCTCCGAGCAACCGAGCTGGCGGGCAGCGGACCAACCAAGATAGATGGGAAGGAAGTAGTAGCCGGCGTTATAGAGCCAGCTGTAGAACAGCCGATAGATTTCGGAATCGGCAGACCACAGGCCCAGCATGCCTTCGCCCATAATGACGGCGACGGTGCGGAACAATGCCGCGCAGACAATAAACGGCAGAGCCGACATCATGCTTTTGGACAGATAGTCCACCACGGCCATGGCGTTTGATGAAACCGTCGTTGTAAACGAGGTGTTAGAAACTTGTGGCATGGAACGCCTTTCCCAATGTGACATGCGGACTGTCCCTTTGTCACATCGTGCGGTACTGACCGATTGCGCGGTACTTTTCGTAGCGGAGGTTCGTGAGGGTCGCGTCGTCGAGCTGCTCAAGCGTATCGAAGGCATCAAATGCCGAGGACATGACGGCACCGGCGATCTCCTCATGCGACAGGCCCCTATCGTCAACAATGCCGTCGATGATGCCGAGTGCCAACAGATCGGGGGCTGTGAGCTTCAGCGCCTCGGCGGCCTCATTCGCGCGCTCGGTATCCTTCCACAGGATCGACGCACAGGCCTCGGGGCTCACGACCGAATAGGCCGAGCTCGAGAGCATCAGGATGCGGTCGGCCACGGACAGCGCCAGAGCGCCACCAGAGCCACCCTCGCCTGTCACAACCGAGACAATCGGCGTCTTAAGGACGCTCATCTCCATGAGATTCTGGGCAATCGCCTCGCCCTGGCCGCGCTCCTCGGCACCGATGCCGCAAAACGCACCCGAAGTATCGACCAGGCACAGAACCGGTCGACCAAACTTTTCGGCCTGGCGCATAAGGCGACGCGCTTTGCGGTAGCCCTCGGGATGCGCCATGCCAAAGTTGCGGCGCATACGCTCTTTGGTCGTGGTGCCGCGCTCGATGGCGATGACCGTTACGGGGCGTCCGTCTTTCCAGCCAATGCCAGCCACCACAGCGGCGTCGTCGCCAAAGTAACGGTCGCCGTGCAGCTCCACAAATCCATCCAGGCCCAGCGAGATCATCTCACCTGCCGTGGCGCGATCTGCCGAGCGGGTCTGCTTGACAATCTCGAGCGCGGTTTTTGGTACCGCCGAGCGCTTAAACAAGTGTCCCAGCTTTTTGCCGCGGCGACCCGCATGCACGATTTCATGCGGTGCCCCCAGGCCGGGCGCGTGCCCTTCGTGCAGCGCCAGCAGCTCGCCTACCGTGAGCGCAATCTCGCCACGCGGAACAACGGCATCGCAAAAGCCGTGCTCCAGCAAAAACTCGGAGCGCTGGAATCCCTTGGGCAGGCGCTTGTGCATGTTCTGCTCGATCACGCGCGGGCCGGCAAATGCCGTCAGGGCATCGGGCTCGGCCAGGATAATGTCGCCCTCCATGGCAAAACTCGCGGTTACACCTCCGGTCGTGGGGTCGGTGAGCACCGTGATATACAGGCCACCCGCCTCGCTGTGGCGCCTAACCGCCGCAGAAATCTTAGCCATCTGCATAAGCGAGGTCACGCCCTCTTGCATGCGCGCACCGCCCGAAACGGTAAAGCCGACGACCGGCAATCCCAGCTCGGTCGCGCGCTCAAAGACGCGACAGATCTTTTCGCCCACCACGGAACCCATCGAGCCCATCATAAAGTTGGCATCCATTAAGAAGAGCGCGGTATCGCAGCCGCAGATTTTGCCCCTGCCGCACACAACGGCATCGCGCTCGCCCGAACGTTCGCCCGCGCTCTTAAGCTTGTCGGCATAACCGGGAAACGAGAGGAAGTCCTCCGACGCCAGATTGGCATCCCACTCCTCAAAGGTACCTGCGTCGACCGTCATGCGCATACGGTCGCGCCCGCTCACGCGAAAGTGTTTACCGCAACGGGGGCAGACCTCCAGGTTGTCGTGCAGGTGCGCCTCATCGATCACGCGGCGGCACTCCGGACACTTGATAAACACGTGGCGCGCGGGGAACTCGGCGCACGACTCGGTTATCGGCCCCTCGAGGACGTTGACCGTCTTCGATTTTCTATTCATCAGCATAGAGATGCCCCATCAGATCGGTGTGATACATGCCCGACAAGAACTCGTCGTTTGCCAGCACGTCGAGCTGAAGCTCGCTATTCTCGCTCACGCCCTCAATCACGAGCTCGCCCAGAGCCGAGCGCATCTTGCGAATGGCGCCGTCACGCGTGGGCGCACACACGATGAGCTTGCCGAGCATGGAATCGTAGTACGGCGGAACGTTCGCTCCGGTAAACATGGCCGAATCCCAGCGCACACGCGGACCACCTGGTACACGCAACGCGGTGACCGTTCCGCATGACGGCAGGAAGTCCGGTGTTTCGGCATTGATGCGGCACTCCATGGCATGATTGCGGACTGGTATGTCCTCCTGCTCAAAGGGCAGAGGCTGGCCGGCAGCCACGCGCAGCTGCCACTTAACCAGGTCGGTATCGGTCACAAACTCCGTAACCGGATGCTCAACCTGCAAGCGCGTGTTCATTTCCATAAAGTAGAAATTGCCGTCGTCCGAGTACAGAAACTCGATGGTGCCAGCGCCCTCATAACCGACGGCACGAGCCAAGTCGCGCGCCGCCTTGTGCATGCGCGCGCGAATATCATCGCGTCCGTCGAGGCACGGCGCGGGGCTCTCCTCGATCAGCTTTTGGTTGCGGCGCTGCACCGAGCACTCGCGCTCGCCGAGTGAAAACACATGGCCCTGTTTATCGGCCATAATCTGCACCTCGACGTGATGCGCCGGCGCGACGAACTTCTCCATGTAGCACTCGCCGTCGCCAAAAACGGCCTCGCCCTCGGCACGCGCCTCGATGAACGCCTTTGCCGCATCTTCCACGCGCTCGACCTTGCGAATGCCGCGA
>CABSMB010000177.1 GCA_902478705.1 uncultured Collinsella sp.
GTGCCCTGGGCATCGGTGCCAAAACGGTAAACCCTCTTGCAATCGCTCACGATACTTCCCCTTCTATGTGTTCGCACACACGACCGTGGTAACGAATCGACCCGCCGGATGCAGGCCGTGAGGGAACTATACGGCGGGTTTTAGGCAAGCTTAAGCAGAGGATGCGCGGTTTGGTAAACGTGCTAAAACTGGCGGTAAACGGTAGGTAAAGGTGGTTACCTTATGGAGATACCACTACAACGTAATTGCAGGTAAAAAGCGGTATAAACTGCTAAAACGCTTTAGCAAATGGCCAATATAATATGATATTGAACGTTGCGAAAATGCTCAATTGCCAGGTGGGACAAATCTATCAGGAGTATTTGTCCCAAAAAGACTGCTCAGCGATTGCTACTGCTGCGCGCGGCGAGCGGCGCGGCGGGCCCTTGCTTCTTGGATCTCATCCAGGTGAGCAATAATCTCGGAGGCGCTCTCCTCGATCGCCTTGCCGTCGGTGCGCACCACAAAACAGCCCAGACGCTTCATGAGCGCACGGGCCTCCTCGAGCTCGCTGCGCACGCTCTCGGGCTCGACATAGGAGCCGGCGACGGCGCGGGCGTAGTCATCGCCCAGGCGGCTATCGCGAATCTCGGAGATCACATCGACGGTCGAAATCAGACCGAATAGGCGCATCGGGTCGACCTCGTAAATCGACTTGGGCGGCTCCATGCCGTGCGCCAGCGGAACGTTGGCGACCTTGTAGCCCTGATAGGCCAGATACATCGACAGCGGCGTCTTGGATGTACGCGACACACCCAGCAGCACGATATCGGCACCCGACAGATCATCGCAGCCACGTCCGTCATCGTGCTCGACGAAATACTCCATGGCCTCAATGCGATGGAAGTACCGGTCGTCTGTCTTATGGATTACACCGGCCACACCTTTGGGCGGCACACCAATAAGCGACGACAGCACCGCAAGCGTCGGTCCGATCAAATCGACCGAGCGAATGTGCAGCATGCCCAAGTAGTCGAGCACGCGGGCACGAAGCGCCGGGTCGACGATGGTGTGGAACACGGCGATATCGCGATGGTCGGCATCCACGCGTGGCCCAACAAACGACTCGACCTGCTCCACCGATGTCACCTTGGGCAGGCGCAATACACGAAAAGCCCCTTCATCAAATTGCCCGGACGCCGCAAGCACCACCTCACAAGCGGTATCACCGAGCGAGTCGGAGATAACGATAACGGTGGGACGAGCGATGACCGGGCAATCCATGCGGGGCTCCCTTTGCGCTTACGCGCAGGCTAGCTTACTTTTTGCGGGCAAGCTCACCGATGTTGGCGATGCCGGAGAAAACGGCCTCGAAGCGGTTGAGCAGCTTAAGGCGATTATCGCGGAGCTGTTCGTCCTTGTCCATGACCATAACCTCGTCGAAGAAACGGTCGATGGGTGCGCGCAGGGCTGCCAAGGCGGCAAACGCTGCCGGGTAATCCTCGGCGGCGAGAGCGGCGTCGACGGCGGTCTGAGCGGCCTCGGAGGCGTCGGCCAGCGCAAGCTCGACCTCGCCCATCAAGCTGCGGTCGTACTCCGCGCCCAGATCGGGCTTGGAGATATGCGCGGCACGGGCATAGGCGGTCGCCAGGTTGTCGAAGGTCTCGGCATCGTTCTTGCGGGCCTCGTCGAGCGCGGCGCAGCGGGCGAAGAAGACCGACGGCGCGATGATATGCACCGCGGAGACGGCGGCAACAGTATCGGCCGGGATCTTCTCGTCGCGGGCCATGCTCACCAGACGGCCATGGAAGAAGTCGCGGACCTGCTGGGCGACCTCGGCGGCGTCAAACGCAATGCCCTGCTCGGTATAGAGCTCAAGGGCAAAGTCGATGAGCGACGTGGGGTCAATCGGCAGACGATCGCGCAGGATGTTGATGATGCCGATGGCGGCACGACGCAGCGCGTACGGGTCAGAAGAGCCGGTCGGGGGCTCGCCGATGGCAAAGATACCGGCGATGGTATCGAGCTTATCGGCGCAGGCCACGATGCAGCCAGCGGTGCCTTCGGGCAGCTCGTCGCCGGCAAAGCGGGGACGATAGTGATCGCGGATGGCGTGGGCGACCTCGTCGTTCTCCCCCATCGCGGTGGCGTAGTAACCGCCCATCACGCCCTGCTGGCTCGTGAACTCGACGACGGCGTTGGACACCAGGTCGGCCTTACACAGGTGCGCGGCGCGGCCGGCATCGGCGGCCAGGTGGGCGCCAAGGTGAGCCTCGCGGGCAATGGCAAGCGCGAGCTGCTCAATGCGCTCGGACTTGGCGAGCACGCTGCCGAGCTTCTCCTGGAAGGCGACCTTGGCCAGACGCTCACGGAACTCGTCGAGGGAGATCTTAAGGTCCTCCTCGTAGAAGAACTTGGCGTCGTCCAGACGGGCGCGCACGACGCGCTCGTTGCCGTCGATCACGCGCTCGGCGTTCTCGGGCTTGCTGTTCGAGACGATCACGAACTCACGCGTGAGCTTGCCCTCGCCATCATAGATCGGGAAGTAGCGCTGGTTGGTGAGCATGGACTCGCAGATAATCTCATGCGGGACCTTGAGGAACTCCTCGTCGAAGGTACCGACGAGCACCGTCGGCCACTCGCAGAGGTTGATAACCTCCTCAAAGACCTTCTTGGGCGTGTCGACATGGCAGCCAGGACGGGCGGCCTCGACCTCGGCGATACCGGCGAGGATAGCCTCGCGGCGGCGCTCGGCGGAAAGTACGCCGGCACCCTCGAGAACCCGCTCGTAGACGGCGGGGCTGGCGACCACGTGGTCACCGGGGCCCAGGACGCGATGGCCGCGCGTGGTGTTGCCGCTCGTCACATCGGCAAACGACACGGGCACGACATCCTCGCCCAGAAGGCAGCAGATCCAGCGGACCGGACGCACGAACGTAGCGTGCTCGTGACCCCAGCGCTGGGAGCGGTAGTTGGGCCACTGCAGGCCAGCGATGGTCTTCTCGCACAGGGCCGTCAGGATCGGGGTAGCCGGGGCAGAAGGAATTTTCTTCTCGGCAAAGACATACTCGCGACCGTCGGTGTCCTCGCGACGGACCAGATCCTCGGCAGCCACACCGCACTTGCGGGCGAAGCCCTGGGCCGCCTTGGTGGCGTTACCGTCGGCGTCGAAGGCGATGTTGGCCGCGGGGCCGCGCTTGACCTCGTGAACCTCATCGGTCGCAGTGGCAACGTTGGCCACGAGCGCGGCCAGACGACGCGGGCTCGAGATCACGCGGACCTCGCCGTGGGCCAGACCTGCCTCGTCGAGACCCTTGGCGATCATGGTGCCAAGCTGCTTGACGGCATTGTTCAGCGGTGCAGAGGGCATTTCCTCCGTACCGATCTCAAACAGGAAATCCTTAGCGTCTGCCATGGCTTACGCCACCTCGCCTTCCTGATCGGCATTCTCTTTGATTCCGGCGACCTCGGCCATGTAGGCCTCGCAGCACGCCTTGGCGACGGCGCGGACGCGCAGGATGTAGTTGGCACGCTCAACCGCGGACAGCGCACCGCGGGCATCGAGCAGGTTGAAGGCATGGCTGCACTTCATAACGCAGTCGTATGCCGGCAGCGGCAGCTTGCGCTCCAGGCAGGAATGGCACTCGGCCTCATAGTCGTCAAACTTCTGACGCATCATCTCGACGTTGGCGACCTCAAAGTTGTAGGCGCTGAACTCGCGCTCGTTCTCCAGGAACACGTCGCCGTAGGTCATGGGCGTGCCGTCGGGCAGGTAGCTCCACACCAGATCGTAGACGGAGTTAACGCCCTGAGCGTACATGGCGATACGCTCCAGGCCATAGGTGATCTCGACGGGCACGGGGTCGACCTCGATGCCGCCCACCTGCTGGAAGTACGTGAACTGCGTGACCTCCATGCCGTTGAGCCAGACCTCCC
>CABSMB010000178.1 GCA_902478705.1 uncultured Collinsella sp.
GAGCATGACGGATCAGGAAACGCCCGAGCGCGTGCACGCGACTGCCGACGATATCGAGGCCGCCAACGACCTTATCGACTTTATCGAGGCATGCCCCAGCATGTTCCATACGGCGGCGACCATTATGGCCGAGCTCGACGAGGCGGGCTTTACCTACCTGCCCGAGAACGCGGCATGGGATATCGAGCCGGGCGGGCGTTATTACACGCAGCGCAACACCTCGAGCGTTATCGCCTTTAAGGTGGGCGAGGACCTGGCCGCGACGTGGGGCGAGGACGGCGTTGCCGGTGACTATCATTTTCAGCTGACGGCGTCGCACAGCGACTCGCCGACGTTTAAGGTTAAGGCCGTGCCCGAGCTCGACGGCGCGGGCGAGACGCTGCGCCTGAACACCGAGGCCTACGGCGGCATGATCGACTACACCTGGTTCGATCGCCCGCTGGCGCTTGCGGGCCGTGTGCTGGTGCGCGAAGGCGACCGTATTGAGAGCCGTCTGCTTGCCACCGAGCGCGAGGTCGCTATTATCCCGAGCCTTGCTATCCACATGAACCGCGGCGTTAACGAGGACTTTGCTCCCAACCGAGCTGTTGACCTGTGCCCGCTCATCAGCGCCGGCGAGCTTAAGCAGGGTGACTTCGATGCCCTGATCGCCGACGAGCTGGACGTTGAGCCCGAGCAGATTCTGGGCCGCGATCTGTTCCTGGTCAATCGTCAGGATGCGCGCATTTGGGGCTGGGCCGATGAGTTTATCTCGACGCCCAAGCTCGACGACCTGGCCTGTGCCTATACCTCGCTACAGGCATTTTTGGGCGCCGAAAACGCGCACGACGTCTCGGTCTTCTGCTGTTTCGATAACGAGGAGGTTGGCTCCGAGACCAAGCAGGGCGCCATGTCGACGTTCTTGGCCGACGCGCTGCGCCGCATCAACGGATCGCTGGGTTTTGACGACGAGTCGTACCATCGCGCACTTGCTGCCTCGATGCTTGTAAGCTGCGACAACGCACATGCCGTGCACCCCAACCACGCCGAGAAGTGCGATGCCCGCAATCAGGTGGTGCTCAACGGCGGTATCGTCATCAAGGAAGCCGCCAACCAGCACTACTGCACCGATGCCTTCAGCCGCGCGGTGTTCCAGGCCATCTGCGATGACGCCGACGTGCCCACGCAGGCCTTCGCCAACAAGAGCGATATGGCCGGCGGCTCCACGCTCGGCAACCTGTCGAACATGCAGGCGAGCATGCACGCCGTGGACGTGGGCCTGCCGCAGCTGGCCATGCACTCAAGCTACGAGACCGGCGGCGTACGCGACGTGATGTACGCCATCCGCGCCCTCACGGCCTTCTACGAGCGCAACCTCAGCATCAACGGAGCCGAAAGCGTGGGGCTGTAAATGCAGGCCGAAGACATGAAGGCCGAGCGCAAGATTGAGCTTATCGATCAGGGTTCGCAGCTGTTCGCCACTGCTTGCCGCGATTCAGGGGTCGACGTGTCCAAGGCGCGACCAACGAGTGCTGAAGAACTCAAGCGTAACGCCTATTCGGACCGCTATGACGAGGAGACGGACTGGCTCTAATAAGCGAAGTGTCGAAAACGCTAGATGTATGTTTGATATCACTTTGGCGAGAGTGTCGCAGACAGAACTACCGGTATAGCGCAAGCCAACCTGACTCCATTGCGCCAAACCTACCAAAAAGGGACAGGTTCATTTTGGCAGGTTTTATCTGGACAAATGCCGCAACGCCAACGGTAAGACGGAGCCGCTAGGACTCCATAGGCAGAGCCTGCGCTAGTCAGACTCCGCAGGTCGAATAAAAGTCAGCGAGAGCCCGCCGTTTGAGCCAAGGTGCCGTGAAATGAAAAGGCGCTGACCTTCTGGTCGCGCCTTTGAAATTGAACGGCAGATTGGCCAAACGGCGGGCTCGCAGCGTCGAGGGGTTCCGGCGTTTGGCAAAACGCCGGAACAATCAGTGTTCGATCCAGCAGCGGAGTGTCTCGCCGGCCTGCAGGTGACGCAGGTTCTCCGCGGCGATGTCGACCACATTGTTGAGCGTGGCGGCCAGGTGGAACCATCCGGAGACGTGCGGTGTGATGAGCATGTTGGGCGCATCCCACAGGGGGCTTGTCGCAGGCAGCGGCTCGGGGTCGGTGACGTCGACCGCGGCGCCGGCAAGGTGTCCGGACTCAAGAGCGGCAACCAGATCGTCGGCAACAACAAGGTCGCCGCGGCCGCCGTTGGCAAAGAAGGCGCCTGGTTTCATCGCGGCGAAGAACTCGGCGTTCGCCAGGCCGCGGGTCTCGGGCGTGCTGGGCATAAAGGATGCGACGATGTCAGCCTCGGCCAGGCGCTCGGGCAGGGCGTCCATGCCGTCCATGTCCTCAAACACAATGGGGTAGACGAGCGGATGGCGCTTGATGCCGCGGACGTGTGCGCCCATGCTGCGGCAGAGCGTGGCGAAGTGGCCGCCGATATCGCCCGCGCCCAGCACCAGCACATTGGCGTTTTTGAGCGAGGTGACCGGCCCCAAATCCTCCCAGCGATGCTCACGCTGCAAGTCGTGATAGCCGGGCAGGCGCTTCATCAAGGAAAGGACCATGGCAAACATGTGCTCGCTCACGGCCTGGCCGTAGGCGCCGATTGAGCAAGACAGCTTGGCTTCAGCCGGCACGGTGCCGGCGGCAAGGTAGTCGTCATAGCCGGCGGTCTGCAATTGCAACAGCTGGAGATGCTCGCATGCCGTGAGCATGTCAGGGTCGATGTTGCCCAGGATCACGTCGGCATCGGCGACCTGCTTGCGCGTGGCGGCGTCGGAGCTCGTGTAGATAAAGTCCTCGCCCGGAGCGCTCGACTCAAGAATTGCGCGATGGCGGTCGTTGACGGGCAGCAAAACCAGGATGTTCACAAGCAGTCCTCTCCGCTCGACCTGCCGAAAAGGGACAGGTTCATTTTTGGCAGGTTTTATCAGGCAAAACGTTCAAATAAAAACGCCGGATGCAAGACGAGCGTGCCCGTCAGCATCCGGCGCATCTACAGCTACCAGCTCAGCAGCTCGTAACCGTCCTCGGTCACCACGAGCTGTACCTCGCACTGGGCCGAATCGCTGCCGTCCTTGGTGCGCACGCACCAACCGTCGCCCTTGCTAATCTTGATGTCGGGCGCTCCGGCATTGACCATGGGCTCAATGGTAAAGACCATGCCCGGAGCCATGATGGTGTCCACATCGGGTGCCTCGGTGGTAAAGCCCACAAACGGGTTCTCGTGGAACTCCTTACCGATGCCGTGTCCGCCGTACTCGCGCACCACGCTAAAGCCGGCGTCCTCGACCGTCTTTTGCACGGCCTCGGCCATCACGGACAGTGGCAGCCATGGCTTGACGGCTGCCAGACCCGCCTCCACGCTGGCGCGGGTGACGTCGACCAGGCGCTGGCGCTCGGCCGAGACCTCGCCGATGCAGAACATGCGGCTCGAGTCGCTAAAGTAGCCGTCTAGGATCGTGGAGCAGTCCACGTTGATGATGTCGCCCTCGTGCAGCACGTCCGTATCACAGGGAATGCCGTGGCAGACGACGTCGTTGATCGAGGTGCACACGCTCTTTGGGTAGCCCTCGTAGTGGAGGTCGGCCGGTGTGCCACCGTGCTCGACGGTGTAGTCGTAGATCATCTGGTCGATCTGGTTGGTGGTCATGCCCGCGGCGATGTGCTCGCCTACGTAGTCGAGCACGCCCACATTGATGGCGGCCGAGCGTTTGATGCCCTCGATGTCGGCGGGCGTCTTGTAGAGCGTGCGGGGCAGAACCTCCCAGCCCTCTTCCCACAAGCGCTCGAGGCGCTCGTCGAAGGCGCTATGGCATTTCTTATATTTTTTGCCGCTGCCGCACCAGCAAGCGT
>CABSMB010000179.1 GCA_902478705.1 uncultured Collinsella sp.
GTCACAAAGTGGTACATGGCGGCGTCGGCCGTCAGACGCGAAATGGGCGGCAGCACGCCAAAGGCGTCGCAAGTCAGGAACAGCACGACGCTCGGGGTGGTGCCCATGCCCTTGGTCCACGCGTTGGGAATATGCTCCACGGGGTAGGCCACGCGCGTGTTGTGCGTGATCGAGACGTCGTCGTAGTTGGGCTTGCGGTTCTCGTCGAGCACCACGTTTTCGCAGATGGCGCCAAAGCGGACGGCGTTGAAGATCTCGGGCTCGTGGAAGGCGTCCAGGCCCTCGCACTTGGCGTAGCAGCCGCCTTCGATGTTGAAGATGCCCATGTCGGACCAGCCGTGCTCGTCGTCGCCGATCAGCAGACGCGTGGGGTTGGCCGAAAGCGTGGTCTTGCCGGTGCCGGACAGGCCGAAGAACACCGCAGTTTCGTGCGTGACGGGGTCCATGCTAGCTGAGCAGTGCATGGGCAGCACATCGTCCTCGACGGGCAGCAGGTAGTTCATCACGCTGAAGATGGACTTCTTGATCTCGCCGGAGTAGCCGGTGCCCGAGACCAGGATCACGCGCTCCTGGAAGTTGATGACCACCGCAGCGCTGGAGTTGAGCCCCTTAATCGCAGGGTCGCACTGATAACCGGGCGCGGCAAGCACGCAGAAGTCGGGCTCGCCGGTGCGCGCGATTTCGCGAGCGAGCGGGCGGGCGAGCATCTGCTTAATAAAGAGTGCCTGGCTGGCACGCTCGCAGGCGACGAGCAGGCGGCGCGTGTGGTTACGGTCGGCGCCGGCCATGCCGCGCGTGACAAACACATCGCGTTCGTTGAGATAGTCGACGATGCCGGCCTTGATGGTCTCGTAGCTCTCGACGGACAGTGGGCGGTTGACGGCACCCCAGGCGATCTTGTCGTGCACGTCGGGCGTGTCGACGATAAAGCGGTCGTTGGGCGAACGGCCGGTGCGCTCCCCCGTCTCGATCACGAGCGCGCCGTTGGAGGCCATGCGGCCCTCTTCGCGACGGATGGCATACTCGACGAGCTCGGCCGCCGGCAGGTCAACCAGCAGGCGAGGCTGGTTCTCGGCGGGATCTTCGACCAACGTAAGACCAAAGTTGGACAGTACTTCTGCAGGGGTAACACCAGGCATGGGGCCTCCTTTAAAAGCGCGTCACGAGGGCGCGCGCTTTACTCACGTAAAGCCCGTTGTACCCGATATGCAAAAACGTTTTTGCGGCAACCGCAGAGCATCCCGCCCAACGGTCAAAATTCGCAGGTAAACGTAACCCGCCCTAATCATCGGGGACGTTCCTAAACGACTAGTCGCTGGGGACACTCTTGCGCGCGATCGGCGCGGGTCGGCCGCGCAACGACCCGGCACTTGGGGACGTTCCTAAAGTGCCGGCACATAAGGAACGTCCCCAAGTGCCGGAGTGGGCAGGTTTTGATGACCGCCCGAAGGGCCGTGGTCAAAAAATAGCAAATATGAGTACTGTTGCCATAATGGTTACATTTATTTTGCCTATAAAAGAAGCTCCTAATGAGATTAATTCGCATCAGGAGCCTCTTTTATTGAACATTTGGGGAACTATAACGGTTCTCAAGTTCGAAACAAGCGTCAAATGGCCTGTAAAAAGATCGAAAACGCTGCCACTAATTAGGTAGCAGTACTCATATTTGCCATTTTTTGACCACGGCCATTTTCAGACGCCCTATCTAAAGGCTACGGACGGCCTCAAACAGACAGAAACCAAGACTGTTCCCAACGGCTAGTCGTTTAAGAACGTCCCCAATGACTAGTTGCGTCACAGCGGCAGGTTTTGGCCGAGCATGGCTATGGCGCTCATGAGGACGAGCATGCCGGAAGCGTAGGGCAGCACTGCGCCCAGGAGCTCGGCGTCCTTGCCGCGCACGTGGACGGCAGCCAGGCCAATCGCGAGCGTCTGCGGCGAGATCATCTTGCCGGCGGCGACACCTAGGGCATTCAGCGCGACCATCCAGTAGTCGCTCACGCCCAGCGCCGTAGCGGCCTGGCTCTGGATGGGGCCAAACAGCATGCCCGAGGACGTGCCCGAACCGGTCACAAACGCACCGACGGCACCAATCCACGGAGCCAGGATCGGGTACAGACCACCGGCGACGGCAATGCAAAATGCGCTGATCGACGAGATCATGCCCGCATAACCCATCACCATGGCGCAGCCCAGCACCGAAAGCATCGTGATCACCGTCGGCATCATCTGCTTGACGGTCGCGGCCAGCACCTCGCCCATCAGGCGCGGCGAAGCGCCCTGAATCGCGCCGCCGACAAACGCGGCCAGGAAAATCCAGACACCCGGCGTGTTGATCCAAGAAAACGTAAGCGTACCGGGATTCTCGCCGCAATACACCTGCACATGGCTCGCAAACGGCGCGAGCGCGGCATGCACGGCGGGCACCAGGTTGGAGGTACCCAGCAGCAGCGCAAAGATCAGGATGAAGCACGACCAGGCCGAAAGCGCCGACTTAACGGTGAGCTGCTCGCCAGCCTCGATATTCATATGGAAGCGCGCGTCCAGGTGGCCGGACTTCTCGGCGCGCATGGCAAGCGCGGCGGTCAGCGCGAGCGACACGATGGAGCCTACGACCACGGCCAGCTCGGGACCCACAAACATGGCAACAACCAGGGCCGCGCCGACAAACGACGCGCCAGAGAGCAGCGCGATACCGGCCACGCCGTGCAGGCGCTCGCCCACGCTCGCAACGTTGCCCTGATCGTCGGCAACGCGGCCTGCGACCAGCACAATGAGCAGCGGCATAACCACAAAGAAGGGCGCGAGCTGCACCAGCTGAACGGTCGCCAGGTGCAGGGAATCCAGCCCCACCAGGTCGGCAACGGACACCGTGGGAATGCCGATGGAGCCATAGGGCGTGGGCACGCCGTTGGCAAGCAGGCAGATGAGCACGGCGGGGACGGCCTCAAAACCAAGGCCCGCGAGCATGCCGGCAGGAATGGCGACAGCGGTACCAAAGCCGGCCATGCCCTCCATAAAGCCGCCGAAGCACCAGGCCACGAGCAGCGCCAGCAGACGACGGTCGCTGCTGATGGAGGTGATCATGCTGCCGATCACGTCCATGGCGCCCGTGCGCACGCACAGGTTATACGTAAACACCGCGGCAATGATCACCAGCACGATGGGCCACAGGGCCATCAAAAAGCCCTCGAGCGAGGCCGTGGCTATCTGCGCCACCGGCAGGTGCCACCACGCAAAAGCGAGCACGCACGAAAGAACAAACGAACCGATGGCGGCTTTCCATGCCGGCCATTTAAAGCACAGCAGCATCACGACAAGCCAGATGATCGGCACAAGAGCCAGCAAAAATGCGGCGACGTCCATGGGTAAAAGCTCCTTGGTACCGCGAAGGCGGCATCGGGGGGTCACAAAACTTCAACAGAATACCGCACGCTTACCGGCAAATTGCTGCCGCCTGCCGAATATATTGAACAACCTGTTCAATAACACGAATCGATACCCCCGCGGCTATACTAGAGCGCAGCAATAGAAAGGAACTGCCTTGAGCATCACGCCCCTCGATAGTATCCGCCGCGCCATCGCCCGCCACAACGGCGTCGCCGACCCCACCGTATCGGACGGCGGGGTCCACGGCAAGGGCGGACGCATCGAGAACGGCCTGTTCCCCGCCTCGCACACCGCCGAGGAACTCGCGCGCATCCAGGAGCTGAGCCAGCGCAACGCCGGCGGCCCCGACAGCGGCCAGGCCACGTGCCGTCGCCGCGAGCGCGACCGCGAGCCCGGCCCCATCCGACGCATGGTCAACGCCTGGTGGAACCGCCTGCTCGGAGCCGTCTACGGCGG
>CABSMB010000180.1 GCA_902478705.1 uncultured Collinsella sp.
GCTCGGAGATGTGTATAAGAGACAGCAGCAAGGGAGTTGCCAGGAGCGGTAGGTTTTACGAAAACGCCGAGGCCGTAGCGGCTGCACGTTGGCTCTACGACAGCGCTAAGTCCGGATCCATTAAGGCGGCCCCACATCGAGCCAGGCGTTATCACGGCCCGGTATCGGGCGAGGGTCGACACCAGGACATGCTCTATGTTCTGCCCGCCGTCTCCATATCTTTCCAAAAGCAATCGTCCCAGGCTGACATCACCGCCGGTAACGACACCTACAGGCTCGGTGGCGCAACCTTCGATATCTTTGAAAGTGCGGGCGATGCACGCGTCGGCACTATCCAGATGGACGAAAACGGGCGTGCACAAGCAACGCTTTTGCCCAATACGGCATATTACCTGGTCGAAACCAAAGCCCCGGCAGGCTATATCCCTCGAAGCGACCGAATAGCCTTCACCACACAAAACAGCGGCGAACATGTCACTGTCAACGAGCAGCCCGGCACCATCACCTTGCGTATTGCAAAAATCGATGCCGCCACGGATGCCGGCGCCCAAGTTGGGGCGTCGCTTGCGGGCGCTGAATTCACCTGCGTCTCGCAATCAACTCCCGGCTGGACTCGCACCCTTACGACCGACGAAAACGGACGGGCGATCCTCAATGACGTTCCTCTGGGCACCTTTACCATCTACGAATCGAAAGCGCCCGAGGGCTACCTGATTTCAAACGACTGTTGGAGCTACACCGTCGGTGCCGAGCAACTCGGAGATACGGGCATCGTTGAGCTCGAAAGCCGTATTCCCAACATCCCCATCGCCTTTGACCTTGAAATCTCGAAGTTTAAGGATCATGGCGATAACGATGAGTCCGGCCTTGAGCAGCCGGCGGGAGGCGTCGTCTTTGAAGTTGTCAGCAATAGCTCCCAACAAGTCGTCGGCACGTTGACCACAAACGTTTACGGCTTTGCCTCCACCAAAGACCAGCCCGAAGCATGGTTTGGCGCAGGCAAGCGACCCGCCGGCGCTCACGGTGCCATTCCATACGACCGCGCGGGCTACACCGTTCGCGAGGTTGCAGAAACGGTCCCTGAGGGATTTAAGCAAGCAGGGGAATGGACCATCACAGCAGAGCAGACCGCAGACGGCGCCGAGCTTCAGTACATCGTTGACAACCATACCCTATCGACACACCTTCAAATCGTAAAGCGCGATGCTCAGACCGGCGGCACCGTACCACTTGCCGGCTTTACGTTCCAGCTGCTCGATAGCCACCACGAGCCCGTCTCGCAAACATGTTGGTATCCGGCCCACAATGTAATGAATACCTTCACAACCGATACAGCCGGCGCCGTCACGCTGCCCGAATCACTTAATCCCGGAACATACTACGTGCACGAGGCATCGGCCAAGGAACCGTATCTGCGCGGAGAAGACCTGGAGATAACGATTCCCGCCGACAGGAATCTGACACCGGTCGCCGTCGCCTCGTTCTATGACGACGCCGCAACCGGAAGCATCGAAATCATTAAGACGGATGCTGTAGATGGGCGCACCCTTGCTGGAGCCACGTTTGACATCCGCGCTGTCGGCGACATCGTGCGAGCCGACGACAGCATCGTCGCCCTGGATGGCGAAACCGTCGCCACTGTTACAACCGACGAACGGGGGCATGCGCGAGTCGATCATCTTTCGCTGGGATGCGGTACCGCCACCTACGAGGTCGTCGAGACACAAGCGCCCGAAGGTTATCTGCTCAACCCGACCCCACATACTGTGAAGTTGTCGTACGCTGACCAGCAAACGCCCGTGATCGAAGTGCACCTTGACGTTTCCAACGACTACACCAAGCTCGATGTCTCCAAAGTCGACGCGACCGGAGGTCAGGAAGTGACAGGCGCCGAGCTTGTCCTCTGCGACTCCAATGGCAACGAAATCGATTCTTGGACTTCATCCGGCAAACCGCACCACATTGAGCACCTTTCACCCGGCACCTACACCCTGCGCGAAACGATGTCTCCGCGTACCTACGACCTCGCCGAAGGGATAACGTTTGAAGTACAGGCCACGGGAGATGTTCAAACCATGGCCATGAAGGATACCCCCATCGAGATCAGGGGAAGCGTCAATAAACGCCAAGAGATTGCACAGCCAGTCACAAGCAAACTCGTTGCCAACGGCGACGGAAAAAACCGAGCCAAAGCACAGGCCAATACGCAAGGGGCCTTCTCCTATACCATCGACGCCAAAAATAAGTCGAGCACCTGGGTCGACGAGTTGACCATCACCGACGACCTTGAGTGCGCCAAAGATGGCGCAGCGAAACTTGTCGCCGTTGAAACCCCTATTGCGGTCGGTGATCTAAACGGGCTGTGCAACGTGTGGTATCGAACGTCTCCGGCAGGAACAAGCGATACGGTCAAGCAGGTCAATGCAACGCTTGACGACGGGCACCACAATCCTTGGCTCGAAACGGAAGAGGTTGCAAAGCTGCTGGGCGACGATGTGCGTCTCGTCGATTACGACGGGTGGCACCTATGGAAAGCAGATATCCCGACGGACAAGTCCGTCACGCTCGATACGAAAGAGATTGATCTTACAGACAACGCCGTCATCACGGGCATCCGTTTTGAATACGGTACGGTAGCCGCCGACTTTACAACCAGAAGCGAGGCGGGCTCTTGGACCCGGGATGACCTTAAAGACGAACATGACGATCTTGACGATGCCAAGGCGGCCCTTAGCTCGGATGCCCGAGGCGCAGTCGTGCATATGCAGGCAACGTCGTCCTATACGCCCCAAACCGCACTTGCCAACAGCGCGCACGTCGATCTTTGTCGCAACGGCGGTGGCGATAAACTCGAGGCGCATGATGAGGACCGCGTCATCCAACGATGCGCCCTGCCTCAGAACCTGCCGGCAACGGGATCTGTTCCCGTCGCCGCATGCATCACCGCACTCCTGACCTCGGGCGCTGCAGCCATATGGTTCGCTGGCCTTAGGTCAGCCACAAAGAAGCGCTAGCACGATAAAAAAGCGGGCGAGCCAGTCTCCCAGCTCGCCCGCCTTGGGCATAAACGATGAATCGGCTATTCAGCAGATGACGAACCGCCATCGATGGCTGCCTGATCGGACTCGGAAATACCGTCAGCACCCAATCTTTGCTCTTGCTCCACCTCTTCGTTCATTGTCGTCTCGGGCGTCGAGCCCTTAACGCCAACGACATACGCGGCCCCAAAACCCAATGCGATAGCGATCAGGGTCAAAATCAGATAGATGGGCCAATGGCGCTTGATGTACGAAAACACGCTGACTCCTTAGCGGGTCTGTCTACGAACGACGAATGACCTCGGTCACGACCTCGGACACCGTAGCGATATTGGTCGGATTGACGTTGTACGGCAGGTCATCCTCGGTGCGAGCGCAGGCAAGGCGCGGACCGTCCACACCGGCGATCGTAAGGGCGCGACGGCTCGCCTCGAGCGCTGCGGATGCATCGGTTTTTGCATAGGGCATCTCGAACGCACCGCAATCGACGTGGAACGACTTACACACCTTGCTGACAAGATTCATGATGCGGCGATCGCCCTTAAACAGCTGCTGCTCGCCCTCGACCGTTACCACCGAAAGCCTGCCGGCACCGATAGACTCGAGGTTGATGAAGAACACACCGCGGAGCTTGTCACGATGCGAGGCCAAAAACGCCCTCATGCCGGCGCCATCGCAATCGGACGCGCCCGTTGCGACGAACCAGATATCGTGGCCGAGCAGCTCATCGTCACCCATGGAGGCAACGGCCGAGAGCATATCCTCGGCAGAAGCACCATCGGAGGAGGTGGCGCCGCCCTTCCAACC
>CABSMB010000181.1 GCA_902478705.1 uncultured Collinsella sp.
CCTCTGAGAAGTGGGCTTCGCGAACTTCTCAGAGGAAGGCGCCCGCCCGGAGGCGGCCCTCTCGACCGTTTCGATCTGCGGGGGCTGATTCTTTTTTATGTAATAGGGACTTTGCTGATGCTGCCTTGTGGGCCGTGCATCCAACATTGGTCAGCCCGAAATACATCGCCGGGGCCGGGGTGCCTGCTTTGTTTTGAGAAGTTCGCGAAGCCCACTTCTCAAAACAAAGCAGGCACCCCGGCCCTCGCCCGTAAACTCTTCCGCTGAGCGCGTGATTGCCGCCGTGTACCGAAGGGTTGCCGTTGCAGCTTCAAATTGGTGCTATATTCAGCTTGAGTTGTTTAATGCTAGTTCGGGAGGCTGATATGGGGCTGTTCAAGAAGAAAAACCCGCAGGATGCCTTTGACCCCAGTGTGTTTACCATAACCGATACGATTTTGGACCCGCCGCGGTTTACGTTTTTGCCGGCTATCTACCAGGATGCCACGCGTCGCAAGTGGGCTGTGCATCAGCGTGGTGCCGAGCCGAAGATTTTTGACTATGCGGATGTGTTGCAGTGCGAGGTGGCCGAGGCTGGCGATCCGGAGGCGGACGAGACGCCTTCAAAGCAGGAATTTGCCCAGCGTATTCTGGCAAATCCTGCCAAGGCGGCAAAAATAAACGCTGCCAAGCGTAATATGTGTCTTGGTATGGGTGTTGTTGTGGCGGTTCAGACGGGGAAAGACGAGGTTTCAAAACTTGAGATTCCCGTTATGACCGACGAAGTCAAACGCGATTCAAACCTATATAAGTCGTATCGGAATGTCGCCGAGAAAATCAAGGCCGAGTTTGATGCCATGGGAGGACTGGCCTAATTCTGGCGACATACATTTTTGAATGAGGAGTCTGTGCAATGGCAGGCGAATCTTATGCAATTCCCCCCAAAGACCGTGCTGTTGAGGGAATTCTTTGGTACATCCAACACCATCAGCTTGCCGGCGGCGATCGCCTGCCGGCAGAGCGCGTGCTGTGCGAGGTCATTGGTGTTTCGCGTACGGCGTTGCGTGCTGGCATCACGCGGCTTATTTCGTGTGGAACGCTCGAGAGCCGCCGCGGATCGGGCACGTATGTGTGTCCTCCCAAACCGCTGAATATCTTCCAGGAAACGTACAACTTCTCCGATGCCGTGCGGACTGCCGGCCTGCACCCCTCTTCGCGCTTGGTTTCCACCGAGACGGTCGAGGCGGATGAGGCGCTTGCCGACAAGCTTGGGGTTGCCGCAGGCGCTCCCTTGCTCCGCATGCAGCGCGTCCGTCTTATTGAGGGCGAGCCGGCGTCGATCGAAACAGCCCATGTCAACCTGTCTCTTTGCCCGTCGCTTCCCGACCATGATTTTGAGCACGAGAGCCTCTATGACGTCTTGCTCAAAGAAGGCGGCGTGCGTGTTGAGCATGGACGCGAGCACATCTCAATCTCGCGCCTGAACGCCGACGAGGCCGAGCTTCTCCAGCAAGAAGAGGGAACGCCGGTATTCTATGAGAGCACGATTGAATTCGATAAAGACATGCGCTTTGTGGAGCATTGCAAATCGGTGATTCTGCCCACAAAGTTCCGCTTTGCCGATAACGGCGAAAAGAACGGCATGAAGAGCGTGACAGGTGACCAATGGCTGAAACAGTAGAGACCACCCCGGTCTATATGCGCATACGCCGCCGTATCGAGGAACGTATCGAGCGCGGCATATACCCCACGGGTTCGATGATTCCGTCTGAGAATGAACTTGCCGAGGAATTTGGTACGACGCGCCTGACCATCCGAAGTGCCGTGGACGAGTTGGTTCGTCGCGGCCAGATTCGCCGTGTTCGGGGAAAGGGCGCCTTCGTGGCGCAGAAAGTGCCTGCTATTTTTGAGCGCACGGGTGGCTTCCGCGAATCGGTTCGCGCCTCGGGAGGCGAGCCGTCTGTTCGCATTCTGGCGCGCTCCAAGCGCTATGCGGGGCCATACTACGCCGACCTGTTTGGTATCGCCGAGGATGACCAACTCTATTCCATCCGACGCCTGAACTGCATTAACGGCGACCCCGTTTCGATTGAGATGGCGCTGATTCCTTGCTTGCTGTTCCCAACCATCGAAGAGATCGACGTGTCGGTGTTCAGTCTTTACGAGACCTATGAGATGTTGGGGCGAAAGCCGGTCATGGCGCAGGAAAAGCTCGATATCGAAGCGCTGGGCGCGCGCGATGCCGGCCTGCTTGGGCTGGAGCAGGGCGATCTTGCCTTGACGCTGGAATGCGTGAGCTATGACGCGAGCGGCCAGGCGATCGAGTACGTCAAATCGTTCAACCGCGGCGATGCGGGTGGATATACCTATACCTACTAGCTGGTGTTTGCATAACGGCTGGGAAAACTGACCGATTTTGACCATTGAGCCAGCTGTATATACGACCTTACATGGCTCAAAATCGACCGTTCGCCGATGGAGAAAGATTAGTCGTGAAATAGGTATCAAAAAGCCGTAACCTGTAACTGTGATTGGTATCAAATACTAATGATTTGTTACGAGGTGAGACGATGAAAATGCTCGATTACGTTCAGCTTGCCCATGTGCGTATGGGTGAGAACCTCGAGCGTTCGTCCGAGCTTGTAAGCCAGCTCGTCGAGATTTTCCAGTCTGCATCCTTTGGCGCGCTGCGCATTGTTGCTTCGGGTTCGTCCCGTCATGCCGCCGATTGCGCCCGCGATTACCTGCAGGATGCACTGCAGATGCAGGTGTCTGTCGTGACGCCCGAGGCCTTCGTCGATTTCGAGCACACCTATCCGCAAAACGCGCTCAACATCGCCATTTCTCAGAGCGGCTACTCGACCAATACGATTGCGGCGCTCGACTACATGCGCGCGCACGACATGGCAGCAGTTGCGCTGACGGCAAACGTCGAGGCTCCCATTAAGGAGCATGCCGATATCGTTCTCGACTACGGCGTGGGCGTCGAGTCGGTGGACTTTGTGACCCTGGGCGTCCAGACGCTCATCGAGTACCTGGTGCTCTTTGGTATTTATGGCGGCCAGGCGCGTGGAACGATTGACGCCGAGGGCGTTGCTCAGCGCCTGAGCGACCTGAACGATGCGATCCAGGCCAACGCCACGATGTGCAAGACCGCCGAGGCGTATGTCCAAGATCATCTGCTCGAGCTGTCGGAACACGTGCCGGCGATGGTTGTGGGCAATGGCCCCAACTATGGCGTTGCCGAAGAGGGCGCGCTCAAGTTGAGCGAGACCATCAAGATTCCGGCCATGCATCACGAGGGTGAGGAGTTCGTCCATGGCCCCGAGATGCAGATCGTTCCGGGCTACCTGGTATTTATCGTCGACGACCCTCAGGGCTCGGAGCGCCTGGCAAATATCGCCGACGCGCTGTCGAAGGTAACGAAGAAGGCAGTTCTTTTGACCATGCACCCCAAGGGCAAGGCTCACGACATCGCGGTGCCGCTGGTAGCTCCGCTGCTGGCCGCGATTCCCAACCTGGTGTTCTTCCAGACGATGGCGGCAATGGTCACCGAGCGTCTGAACTCGTGGGATGTCCATCCGTATCTCGATGCCGTCTCCAAGCAAATGGAGGTCAAGGCGGAGGGCTACGAGGAATCGGTCAATACGCTTAAGGCCAAAGCGGCTGAGTGTTACGGAATGTAGGCGGGCGTTGTCGCTCGTTGGCATAGGGGATTGTTAAGGCAGCCCCAGAAAGGAGAAGCAAATGAAGGAAACCGAGAAGATCGAGATCATGCATTTCGACCAGGAGGGCTACCTCGAGGACGGCAAGGCGCTCTACGAGACCGGCAAGAAGATGACCGCGCTCGCCGACAAGGTC
>CABSMB010000182.1 GCA_902478705.1 uncultured Collinsella sp.
CCATGAAGATCAACGCCTGCCATACCTACGGCGGCGCCGAAGCCATGGTCCAGGCGGTCAACGAGCTGTGCGGTGTCCAGATTTCCCACTATGCCGAGGTCAGCTTCGACGGCATGCAGTCGCTCATCGATTCGGTCGGCGGCATCGACATTAACGCAACCGACGATGTCGACGACCCCGAGCATCTCGACATTAAGATCACCGCCGGTCAGCAGCACATGGATGGCGCGACCGCCCTTACCTATGCCCGTTGCCGCTACATCTATGCCGATGGCGACTACACACGCATGCGCCACCAGCGTCAGGTGCTCGGCGCCCTCGCCAACCAGATCCTCAACAACTTCGATGCCACCAAGGTTTTCGACCTCGTCAATTCGCTGTCCGACATGCTCGTGACCGATATGAGCGTTCAGGATATCGTCTCTACGGTCAATGCCATGCGCGGCATGGATGTTGACGGCATCTATTCGGCCAACTTGCCTTCGTATGCCGATGACAGCACCATGATTGATGGCGTGAGCTACGTCTTTGTCTACGAGGACGAGCTTAAGGAAATGATGGAGCGCGTCGACGCTGGTAAGGATCCCAAAGGCCCCAATACCATGGGCCAGTCCGATGGCTCCAGCTCTACGATCGGCGACCTGAACAACAACACGTCCGACGATTACGCCAACGGCACCGCAACCTCATCGGTCAGCTCTGGCGATTCGGACGATTCGACTGATTCGAGCGATTCGGACTACTACGAAGAGCCCACCGGCGACGGCAACGGCTATGAAGCCAACTACTAGGGTTACGCGGGCTTACCAGCCCGCGTAACGGCTCGACGCTGCGCGCCGCCCAGAGCGACAATTTGTCATTCAAAAGGCAGGGCATGACCAGAAGGTCAATGCCCTGCCTTTTTCATGCCAACTTGTTCGCTCTGGACGTCGCTCGCTGACGTTGATTCAACCAGCGATGCCGACTACACCCCTTGCACCAAAAATCGCCCCGTTCTCGGTTGAGGACGGGGCGATTCGTCTTTTAGGGTTGTGCAGCTAGGCTTATGCGAAGCGGGCGACGAGTTCCTGGAGGACGTCGGTCATCTTGACAAGCGAGTTGACCGGGACAAACTCGTTAACGCCGTGGTAGCAGTAGCCGCCCGTGGAAAGGTTGGGGCAGGGCAGGCCGCGGAACGACAGCTGCGCACCGTCGGTACCACCGCGAATCGGCAGCACCTGGGGCTCAATGCCGCAGGCAAGGTAGGCTTCCTTGGCGACATCGATAAGCTCGGGGTAGTCACGCACGATCTCGGCCATGTTGCGGTACTGCTGCTTGATCTCAACTGTCACGCGTTCCTCGCCCAGGCGCTGGTTGAGCAGTGCTGCGGCGGCATCCATCAGCTCGAGCTTCTGCTGGAACTTGGCGGCATCGTGATCACGGACGATATAGCGCGCCGTAGTGTGGTCGACGGTTGCAGACACGCCCTCAAGATGATAGAAGCCCTCATAGCCCTCGGTGTATTCCGGGCGCTGCGCATAAGGGAGCAGCGCGTTAAAGTCGCAGAACAGATTGCCCGCGTTGACCATGCGGCCCTTGGCGTCACCGGGATGGATGGACTGGCCCTCAAAGCGAACGGTTGCCTCGGCGGCGTTAAAGCACTCCCACTCCAGCTCGCCAACGGGACCGCCGTCGACCGTGTAGGCGTACTTGCAGCCAAAGGCCTCGATGTTCAACAGTTCGGCGCCGTGACCGATCTCCTCGTCCGGGCAAAAACAAATGCCGAGTGCGGGGTGGGGCAGCGAGGGGTCCTGAGCGATACGCGCGACAAGCGCCATGATCTCGGCGACGCCGGCTTTGTCGTCGGCGCCCAGCAGTGTGGTGCCGTCACTGCAGACTAAGTCCTCACCCACGAGGTCGTTCAGGGCGGGAAGCTTGGCGGTGCTCATGGCCACGGGCTTGCCGTCAACGGTGCCGCAGACCAGGTCGCCGCTTTCGTAGTGCACAATGTGCGGTTTCACGCCGGCGCCCGGCGCAACTTCGGTGGTGTCGAGGTGTGCGATCAGGCCCAGGGCGGGCTTGTCCTCCGCGCCCGTGCTCGCAGGAATATGTGCGCAGACGTAGGCATGCTCGGTCACATGGGCATCGACCGCGCCAAGCTCGCGCAGCTCCTCGGCCAGGATGTTGGCAAGGTCAAACTGAACGGCGCTCGAAGGCACCTGGTCGCAGTTTGCATCCTCGGATTGCGTGTTGATTTTGACGTAGCGCAAAAAGCGCTCAAGGACGTCGGGGTTCGTGGCGTTGTTTTCCATAAAGACCGCTCCAATCTTGGTCGTCGTGTGCAACAAGAACTCTAGCACGGTATGCCACGGCATACCGCGACACTTGGATGGGGTAGAATCAGCCTTTGAACGCAGAAGGGACGGAAGATCATGGATACGACAAATAGCTCGCGCGAGCTGCACCTAACGGTGGCGAACGAAGACTACTTGGAGTGCATGGTTCGCATCGAAAGTGAAGAAGGGGAGACCAATGGCGTGCGATCGGTCGACATCGCGCAGCGTCTTGGTGTCTCCAAGGCATCGGTCAACAAGGCAGTTTCGGCGCTTAAGGCGTCCGAGCTTGTCGAGCAATCGCATTACGGCAAGGTCATCCTGACCGACCGTGGTCGCGAGGTCGGCACGGCTATCTGGTACCGTCATCGCCTTATTCGCACGTTTTTGGTCCAGGAGCTCGGCGTCGATTTTGAGCGGGCCGATTCCGAGGCGTGCATGATGGAACATGCGCTTTCCGAGGACACGATGAGCCGCTGGCTCGCCTATCTCGAAAAACAAGGAATCAGCGTCGAGGAATAGCGAAACACATATATGGATACGAGTTATTACAACCGCCCCGGCGGCGAGGAACTTATGCGCCGTATGTCGAGCGAGACCCTGTTAACGCAGGGCCCCATGGGCAGCGTGCTGATGAGTGAATACGATGCCGCCGACATCCCACCGGCGTTTTGGAACCTTGCCGAGCCGCAGACTGTTTCTCGTATCCATCGCCTGTATGTCGCCGCCGGTGCGCAGGTGCTCATTACCAATACCTTTCAGGCATCAAGCTATGCCCTTAAGCAAGATCAGATTACGCCGTCCGTGGCTGAGGTCAATCGCGGTGCCGTCGACGATGCGCGCCAGGCGCACCCTCAGCTGCTGCTGGGCTCGATGGGCCCGATCGGCATTGAGTGGTTTGCCGAAGACTCTGCCGAGTATCGAGAAATACGAAGCATTTCGCGAGAGCAGGCATATGCCCTGCTCAATGCTGGTGTTGACGGTCTGTTGATCGAGACGGTGACGTCTATCCGTAATTTGCAGCCCATGCTTGCCGGCGCCCAGGATGCCGCTGACGGCATGCCTGTTTTGGTGAGTTTTGTCGTTGACGATAAAGGCGACCTGCTAGGCGATGGTCTCAACATCGAGGCTGCCGTTTTGTACGCCGAAAAGCACGGTGCAAACTCGGTTGGCGTTAACTGCTGTTCACTTGCGGCCGCGAACGTGGTAGTGCCCAGGATGGTTGCATCGGCGACTACGCCCGTCACGGTACGCCCCAACGTGGGCGATCCGGTTCAAACTCAGGATGGCCCTGTGTGGCGCGAGAACCC
Source organism: uncultured Collinsella sp. (assembly GCA_902478705.1). GTDB lineage: Bacteria > Actinomycetota > Coriobacteriia > Coriobacteriales > Coriobacteriaceae > Collinsella. Next base: position 3,623 of record CABSMB010000182.1, read on the forward strand.
CGAAGCCTTCGCGCGCGCTTGCATCGAATGGAGGCATGCCGGTGCCGCAATGGTGGGCAGTTGCTGTGGAACCACGGCGATCACCACGGCGGCGATGGCCGAGGCGCTCGATATATAAAGGTCAAAACCGCTCCATACGGGGCGGTTTTTTTATTTTTTCAAGACTTTAGTCTGCTGGCCGCGCAGCGGCCAGCTTTAAACCACCCGC
>CABSMB010000183.1 GCA_902478705.1 uncultured Collinsella sp.
GCTCTCGGGCGTCCTCAATTTCGGGCAGCAGGAAGTTGTAGATAACCTCTATGATCATCGTGGCGCTCATTTTGGAGAACGCAAAGTCGCCCGTGGTGAGCAGCGCCTCGTGGTTCACGGTATTAAAGGTGTAGTCGGCCAGGCGAGCAAGTGGAGACTTGCTGTCGCTGCTGATGACGACCACGGTGGCACCGCAGTCGCGAGCCGCTTTTGCCATACGATTCAGACGGCGCGACTTGCCGGAGTTCGAGATTAGCACGATAACGTCGCCGGGGCGCAGCGTGAGCGCAAAGCCGATTGATGTCTCGCTGATGGTGCTCGCCATGCAGCGCAGGCCCAGCTGCGAAAACTTAAACGTCGCGTCGAGAGCGACCGCGTTCGTATTACCCACGGCGGCGAACTCAATAACGCCGGCATTCTTAAGTGCGTGCACAACTGCGGCCAACGTGTCGTGATCAATGCCGTCGATGGTCGCATTAAGCTCACTTACCTTGGCTGCGAGGATATTTTTAAGGCTCTGCTCCATGTTGTCGAGCGAGACCTCGTCGGTCAGGCCCTCGTTGCGCTGACTCTCCAAGTCGCGCGCCAACGAAAACTGAAAGCTGCGGAAGCTGCCAAAGCCCAGCTTGCGGCAAAAGCGCGAAACCGTTGCCTCGGACGTGGCAGCGGCTCGTGAGAGCTGGGCGGCCGTCAGGCGCGGCGCCTCGGACTGGTGCTCCAATATATAGTCGACAATGCGCTGCTCGGAATCGCTGTACCCTTTGTGCGTGCTAATAAGGGAGAGCGCGCTCTTGCTGCTATCGGTCATGGATGGCTCCTGGTTGGCATGAAAATTGGACTCGGTTTCCATGCCATAGTATGCGGACATTTTCAATTACAAGATACACCTTGCCGTTTCAAGTGTTGATGGTAAACTTTCATCTACCGTTTACGGTTATGAAAGAACCTTTCACCGGAGAATTGCGCCTTGCCTCTTCTCACGCGGACGGTGGGTTGGTATCTTTCAAGTGTGGAAAAACGCGCATTGAAGCGCGTGTAGGGGAGCGCCTGCGGGCGCAAAACTTAAAAAGGAGGGACACATGGCTAAGTTTGACATCATCGCCGCGACCGGTTGCCCGACCGGCATTGCGCACACCTTCATGGCGAAGGAGGCGCTGGAGAAGGCAGCTGCCGAGCGAGGTTTGACCATTAAGGTCGAGACCCATGGCCAGGTCGGTGTCGAGAACGAGCTCACCAAGAGCGAGATCGCCGGTGCCAAGGCCGTCGTCGTCGCAGCCGATAAGGATGTCCAGGCTGAGCGTTTCGCCGGTAAGCCCATGGTTTCCGTCGGCGTTTCCAAGGCCCTGTCCGTCGAGGCCGCCGGTAAGCTGATCGACCGCGCGCTCGCCGCCAAGGGCGACGACACGGTTGCCGCCGCTGCCGATGTCGAGGACGAGGTCGAGGAGAAGGAGTCCATCGGTCACGTCATCTACAAGCACCTCATGAATGGCGTCAGCCACATGCTGGTCTTCGTCGTTGCCGGTGGTGTTCTGACCGCCGTCTCGTTCCTGTGGGGCATTACGTCCTTCGATTCGACGGCTTCCGACTACAACACCTTTGCCGCGATGCTCAAGATCATCGGCGGCATCGCCATGAACCTCATGGTTCCCGTGCTTTCCGCTTACATCGCCGAGTCCATCGGCAAGCGCCCGGCGCTCGTCCCCGGTTTCGTCGCCGGTATGATCGCCATCCAGGGCCTGCCTGTTAACGCCGATACCGGCATGATCGACGCCGGTGGCGCAGGTGTGGGCTTCGGCTTCCTGGGCGGCATCGTCGGCGGCTTCCTCGCTGGCTATGTCATTCTGCTGCTCGAGAAGGTTTTTGCCGGTCTGCCCAAGAACCTGGACGGCCTCAAGGCTATCTTCCTGTACCCGCTGTTCTCGACCGCTATCGTCGGTCTGGTCATGCTCGGCATTTCCGGCCCCATGGCTGCCATCAACACCGCCATGATGGACTTCCTCAAGGGCCTGTCCGCCTCTGGCGCCGTTGTTCTGGGTCTTGCCATCGGCTGCATGTGCGCCTTTGACATGGGCGGCCCGGTCAACAAGGCTGCTTACGTCACCGGTACCGCTATGCTCACCGAGGCTCTGGCTGCCGGTGTCGGCACCGATACCTACAACTTCGGCACCAATTTCATGGCTGCCGTCTCCGCCGCCTGCATCGTTCCGCCGCTGATCACCACCTTCGCCGTCGTTGTCGGCAAGAAGTACTTCAGCCAGGAGGATCACGACGCCGGTGTCGTCAACCTCATCCTTGGTTGCACCCACATCACCGAGGGCGCCATTCCGTTCATGACCAAGAACATCTGGCCCGTCATGCCCATCATGATGCTCGGTTCCTCCATCGCTTCGATCCTGACCATTATGTTCAACGTTCACGATCCGGCGCCCCACGGTGGCTTCCTGGTCCTGCCCGTTGTCGAGAACGGTCCGCTGTGGGTCCTCGCTATCCTCATCGGCGCTGTGGTCGGTGGCATCCTGTTCGTGGCCTTCAAGAAGTATGACTTCGAGAAGAACCAGAAGGCCGCTCCTGCAGCCAAGCCGGCTGAGGCCCCTAAGGCCGCTGCTGTCGAGGCCCCCAAGGCCGAGGCTTCCGACTTCGTGAAGGTCGAGAACGTCTTTGTCGCCGAGGACTTCGCTTCTCGTGACGAGGCTCTGAGCTTTGTCTCCAATCAGGCCGTCAAGGCCGGTATCGCCGGCGACGCCGACGCCGTGATGAACGCCTTCTTGGCCCGCGAGGCCGAGGGCACCACGGGCATGATGGAGGGCTTCGCCATCCCGCATGCCAAGTCCGACGCCATCACCGAGGCTGCCGTTATCGTCGTCAAGGACGAGTCCGGCGTGACCGGTTGGGACACCATGGACGGCGCTCCCGTCAACGTGGCCATCGCCCTGCTCATCCCGGGCGCTCAGGCTGGTACAACGCATCTCAAGATCCTGTCCAAGGTCGCCGAGGCGCTCATGGACGAGGACTTCCGTGCCACCGTCAAGGGTTCCACCAACGCCGCCGAGATCGCCAAGACGATCAACGCCCGTCTGGTCTAATTCCGCAGTATGCGAATAACATCGCCCCCTGTACAAAAGGCGAGGACTCCACCAGGAGCCCCCGCCTTTTTCTATGCCGCCCAACCTAAGTTGCGGTGAAATAGGGACTGTTTAACCGTTTCAACCCCAAATTCAATCCCTATTTCACCGCAACTTACAAAAGGGTATAGATAGGTCCCATCAACTAGATCAACCAGGCGAACAAAAAATCAGCCAGAATTCCGTTCGCACGATATTGCTCTGGACCGACTGTGTTTCCGCAGCTTGCTCGCCCACAGGGGGCCGGGCGCTGCCAGTGAGATTTATCGCGAGTTCCGCACGAGCCGAAGAGCACTTAATGCGCTCTTCGTGCGAGCAGGACTGTAGAGCAGGAAATCTCACTGGCCGCGCCAGGCCCCCTGTGGGCGAGCAAGCGGACGACAAACACATCTGTCCAACAATTCGTGCGAAACATAATGAAAAACCGTTTGATGTGAGTTAATATAAACAACGTCGTGAATCTGACTCCTGCCGCATGCACGACAGGGGTTAAACACAAAAAAGGAGTCAATTATGGTTTCTGAGAAGGCTACCCTCGTCAATCCGCAGGGTCTTCACATGCGTCCGGCCGGCCTCTTCGCCTCCACCATGGGCAAGTACGCCTGCGACGTGACTGTCGTCACCCCCGAGAAGGAGGTCAACGGCAAGTCCCCGATGGCCCTCATGGCTGCTGGTATCCCCTGTGGTACCGAGG
>CABSMB010000184.1 GCA_902478705.1 uncultured Collinsella sp.
CCGACATGAGCCTGGTCGATTACCTGGGCGTGGGCCCGCTCCACGAGACCGAGACCAAGCGCGATTGCGGACGCGCGGCCGACGGCTCCATCATTACCAAGAGCTTTGAGGACCTGGCCGCGCTCCATGCGGCAAGCCCCGTGCCCATCGTGGTTGGCGGCGGCGTCAAGACGGCCGACCTGCCGCAGCTCAAGTCCACCGGCGTCGACGGCTTCTTTGTGGTGAGCGCCGTCTGCAGTGCCGACGACCCTCACGCCGCGGCAAAGGAGCTCGTCGACACCTGGCAGCAGGCATAGGCATAAGCCGAGCAACTGCTCCGCGACTACAAATCTTCAGCTACGGAAAGCGCATCCCAGTTTGGACGTCCATTCTGGGATGCGCTTTCCGCCGTGGCCCCTACCCCGCCAGGTACGCTTCCAGCGCGGGCAACATCGTCTCCGCATCGCGGCGACCGATCTGGTAGATGCGCTCAAGTTCATCGGGCTCGCGGCAAAGCGACGGCACTTTCACCGATTCGCTCGGCCGCACCACAAAGATCTCGCCAGCGGCCTCACGACGCGCAAGGTCATCCAGCGTGGCGTTATACACCTCATGCCGATGCTCAAGCGCCGCGACAAACTCCGGGTAGTGACGATACACACGACGCAGCATGGGCATCAGGCTATTGGCCTCTTTTACAAAACCCGCCGGCTGCGTCAGCACCACCACATTGCGGTCGTAACCCTGTGCAAACAGCCAGGCGCTGGGAATAGAGTCCGCAACGCCGCCATCCAAATACCGATGCCCATCAATGGCAACAGGCCTGGTCGCCACGGGAATCGCCGACGAAGCACGAATCCATTCAATATCACGCTCGTCACCGTAGGACAGGTCATGGTAGACAGCCTCGCCTGTCTCGATATCGGTGCATACGCACGTAAACCTCATGGGATTGGCGCGGTAGGCATCCAAGTCGATGGGGTCGAGCTCGATAGGCACCTCGTGATACGCAAACTCGGCATTAAACATGTCGCCGGTGCGCAGCCAGCTGGCCACGCTCGCATAACGTTTGTCGGCACAATAGGCCTTGTTGTAACGGATGGCGCGACCAATCTGGCGCGACTTAAAGTTGTAGCCAAACGCGGCGCCTGCCGAGACACCCACCATATGATCGCAGGTCAGGCCATGTTCCATCCAAACGTCGAGCACGCCTGCCGTATACATGCCCCGGTAGCCACCGCCCTCGAGCGCCAGACCCACCGTATGCGCCGTACTCGGCAATGCCATGCAACCATCCCCGTCCTCATGCTTTTGAACGGAACAAGTATACCCGTCAACATATATCGTCTCGGTCACATTTGCCGATGCAAACTAAACACTACCGCTCGGCAATTATTATTAACGACTGACCTTGTTTATACAAACACACCCTATAATGATGTTCGTATCATGAGGCAACAGCACCAAACAGTAGACAACAATCGAGCCTATCGATGAAACAAGGCGGGGACGAAAGGCCACGCGTCCATAGACCGCAGAAGGTCCCATTAACAACAAGATCATCCGACGCAAGCCATCTCGACCCCAGAAAGCCACTCACATATGGACACAGCCAACACCTATACAAAGACGCTCGAAAAGATCGTTCAAGACCTGTTCGAGCGCCCGGAAGACCTGGTAAGAACAGCCTTTACCGACCAACTTACCGGCCTTGGCAACCGCGGCGGCTTTACCCGCTCGTTGGAAGAGCTCTGGGAGCAGGGCACGCCGGTCACCATGGCGTTTATCGATATCGATAACCTCAAGCACTGCAACGACGCCTTCGGTCACGACGAGGGTAACCGCTACATTATGCAGGTGAGCCTGTACCTTAAGCTCTATATCAAAGTTGACGAGGCGGTGTTTCGCCTGGGTGGCGACGAGTTCGCAATCTTGTCCACCGTCGCGACCGAAGACGACCTTGCCGAGCGCCTTGAGCATTGCCGCTCGGTGCTGCTCAAAAACAACGACGCCGAGATGCCTCACTCGTTTAGCTATGGCGTATCGCATGCCGACCCAAAACTGGGCGAAACGTCCGATCGTATGACGCTCGATGCCGACCACCGCATGTACGACTACAAGCTGCGCCATGCCGTACACCTGGATCGTCGCAATATCAAACAAGTTCATGCAGACGATTTTGAAGTCAGCGACCGTGTCTTCGACGCCTTCTCGATGCTTGACGAGGGACGATATTTCTTTATCGAGAACTTGGACAAGCATCGCACCCTTTGGTCACAAGGCGCCTTGCGCGATTTCGGTCTTCCTTCGGAGCATATGGACAACTGCCACGATTACTGGAAAACGCGCGTCCATCCCGATGACCTCGAGGCCTATATCAACGATATCAACCAGATTTACAACGGCTCCAAGCACTATCGCGTCATGCAGTATCGAGTGCGCAACGCTGCTGGCGATTACGTGCTTTGTCGCGTCCGAGGCTATCGCATCGACGGAAACGGAGACACGCCCTCGCTCTACGTTGGCGAACTCGTCAATCACGCTCTGGTCGAGACGATTGACCCCGCAACAGGGCTTGGAACCCAGCGCATGTTGATCGGCGCCATTGATACTTGCCGCCGCGATAACCGCGGGATGGGCCTTGCCGCCGTGCGTGTTCGCGGTACAACGCAGCTCAATGAACGCTATGGGGCCGACGCCGTCGATGCCATGCTTTCCGAGTATGCCGGCCGCATGCTCTCGCTCATCCGCGGCAGAAGCCGTGTATTCCGCTCGCGCAGCGCGCAGTTCGTTGTACTTACCGCTAGTTTTGACCGCAATGTCTTCGATCACCTCGTTGGGGATTTGGAACATGTTGTCTCAAAACCCATCCAGATTGCCGGCGACGTCATCACCCCCACATGCCTGGTCGTGCCTGTCTACTACGAGCGCCTTGTTAACCAGGCACCGGCCGTTTTGGACGAACTCGACCGCCGCATTCGCGCCATAAACGGACCGTTCCACAACGACAGTCCCTGCATTCCCGAAATCAAGCGCAAAGGCGCAATCGCCGAGCGCATCGACCCGCTCACCGGCCTCTACCGCCCCAGTGAGTTTATGCGACGCGCCAATGCCTTTCTGTCGACGGCACAAGGCAGCGCATGGTGCATTGCCACCGTCGACATGGGACACATGCGCCTGTTTAATGAATGGCACGGACAAACCGAGGGCGACCGCGTGCTTGCCGATGTGGGCACGGTGCTTAAGGATATCGAGAACGCGGGCATGGGCGTTGCGGGCTACTGGGGCATGGACGACTTTTGCATCCTTGCTCCCTTTGACCGCGATACGATTCATCGAATTTATGCCGGCGTGCGCGAAGCGGTTGCCAGGCACGACGACGGCGTGGGTTTTTGGCCGTCCATGGGCGTCTACCCCGTCAAACCCCGTGAGGAAATCACCATCGACGCTCAGGCAAGGGCCATGTATGCCAACCGTCGCGCCAAAAATGACTTTAAAGACCGCATCGCTGTTTTCCGCCCCGAAGAGTACGCCCACGAGGTTGCGTTTCACAACACCCTCACCGAGTTCCAATATGCGCTCTCCAACGATCGCATCACCTACTACCTGCAGCCCCAGGTGGACATGGAAACCGGCAAGATTGTTGGTGCCGAGGCGCTCACGCGCTGGATTGGTAATGACGGCACCCTCATTCCGCCCGTTTCCTTTATCCCGACGCTCGAGGAAAGCGGTTTTGTGGTGACGCTCGACAAATATATTTGGCAGGGCGTTGCCTCTGTCTCTTATACACATCTCCGAGCCC
>CABSMB010000185.1 GCA_902478705.1 uncultured Collinsella sp.
GCAGCCGACGCTGATCTCGGGTGCCCGTGCTGCTGCTCCGGCGGCGACCGCCGCCCCCGCTGCTACGTCCGCGCATCAGGGTGGGATGCCTTGGGACCGCGGCGCTGCGGCAGCTCCGACGGCTCAGCCTGCGCCTGAGCCCGCGTCCACGCAGGTCTCCAAGCCTGCGACGCCTGCATCTCAGCCGGCGCCGGCTTCTCAACCCGTTGCGGCTCCGGCTTCCATGCCTGCCGCATCGCCCGTGTCGACGCCCGCGCCTAAACCCAATAACGCCGCCCAGGTTGCCGCCGCCGGTGCTGCTGAGACCCCCGCGGTCGAGGATGCCGGCGAGCTGCAGCGCAAATGGGCCGAGGTCGTCGAGCGCGTCAAGGCTCGTCAGGCCTCCTACGCAGGGCTTTTGCTCAACGCCCGCGCCACGGCCGACGACGGCTCCAAGCTCACGGTTTCGTTCCCCGCGGGCTCGACCTTTGCCATCAAGATGCTCGGTCGCGCTGACACGCAATCGGTGGTCCTGCCGACAGTCAGTGCGGTCTTCGGTCGCCGCACCGTCGACTACGTCCTGGATGGAGGTGGCACGCCGGCTCCTCAACATGAGGAGCATTCTCCATCTGCACGGGCTGCGGTATCTGCGGACCCGCAGCCCGTGTCCTCGGCGGCCCCTGTATCCTCGAGCGCCAGCGCGCCGCAGCAGCAAGCGGCACCGGTAGCAGCGACGATCCCGTCGGCGCCTGAGCCCGTCGCGCCCAAACCAGCTGCTTCGGCGCCCGCGCCCAAGCCCGCCGCGCCTGCGACTAAGTCATCCGACCTGGGCAAAGCCCCCTGGCTGCGCTCCGACAACCCTGCCGGTGCTCCCGCCACGGGCAAGCTTCCGACTGAGCCCGCGCCCCGTGCGCCCGAGCGCTCTGCCGCCCCCAAGGATCAGCCTGCCGCGCAGTCTGCGCCGTGGGAGTCCGAGCAGGTGCCCTACGACGACGCTATGGTCGGCGGCTTCGCTGCCGATGCGGGTGGGGACGATCTGCCCCCGTTCGACGTGCCCGGCGCGGCTCCAGCGTCCAAACCTGCCGCAGCGGCCTCCGCAGCTGCGGCGCCTGCCCCCGCAGGCGACGACGCCCCCGCGGCTCCCTGGGAGTCCAACCCCGGAGCCGGCAGCCCCTTCGGCCACCAGGGCGCAGCTCCGAGCATCCCGCAGACCGAGGACGAGGCCAAAGCCCTCATCCGCAGCGTCTTCGGCCAGTCCACCATCTTCAAGCCGGTGGAGTAGCCGCGCGGGCGGGTGTACTGCTCAAGAAGAGAGCTCTTTGCCCGGGCGCATCTGTGTTTCGGACATGTGTAACGTGGTGCCGCGTATATCGCATTCGAGCAGACAGGTACGTGACGGTCGGCCTAGGATGCTGAGGTCGATACGATATGTTGCATGGCCGTCCGTGTACTCGACTTGCTCGGCGTTGACGGTTGCTCCGATTGTCAATAAAGAGCCCGGTTCGGCATCGACAATCTTGAAGTCCTTTATCTTGACCTTGAACTCTTGGTAGAGGGACGGGCTGTTGTAGTAAACGGTTCGGGTTCCGTCGGTGCACTCATCGGTTGCTTCCCATTTGACGACGGGCTGGTCCGAGCTGGTTATTAGCAGTTCTGCTCCAAAGGATATAGCATGGGTGATGACAACCAACAATGCCCAGCCGACAAAGAGATAGAGAACCAAATATGCAACGGGGTGTTTTGAGCGGATGTTTTGGAGCACGTCGGGGGCATTCATGGGAGCACCTCCAAATTGTTATCTATGACAATCAAATTATACCCCGCCGCCATGTACGCCGCCTCGAGCAGTGGTTCGGCATTCTGCTATTTAGCTGCACGCATAAAATGCTGGATTCGGCTCTACTAGATTGAGCATGCGATATTATGCAACCTTGAATTATTCGACCTTGCATAATTCGACTCTGCATAATCTTTGGGCGCGGCTTGCACTCCGGGACATGTATATCGACTGAGGTAGCGTGTCCGCCCTGCTCGCTTGCCTCGCGCCGTGGTACGATTTTTGAGTTTGAAAGTCCCGCCGCGTCTCGGCTGCCCTTGCAGCTCGTTGCGTGGCCGCACGTAAAGGAGCCATCATGGCCGGTATGAACATGCAGCAGATGATGAAGCAGGCCCGCAAGATGCAGGAGCAGCTTGCCGCCGCACAGGAGAACCTCAAGTCCCAGACCGTCGACGCCTCTGCTGGTGGCGGCATGGTCAAGGTGACCGTCAACGGCGAGATGGAGCTCGTCAACCTCACCATCGATCCCGATGCACTCGATCCCGAGGATGTCGATATGCTGCAGGACATGATTATGGCTGCCGTCAACGAGGCCGTCCGCGGCGTCAACGAGCTCGCCAACAAGCAGATGGGCGCCATCACCGGCGGCCTCAACATCCCGGGCATGCCGTTCTAAGACACGCATATATATGAGTGCGAATCACAGTCTGCAAAAACTGCTCGATGAGCTGGGCCGTCTGCCGGGCATTGGTCCCAAGTCGGCCCAACGCATCGCCTATTACCTGCTCGAGGCCGATGCCGAGGAGGCCCGCCGCCTGGCTGAGGCCATCCTGGAGGTCAAGCAGGAGGTCCACTTTTGCAGCCGTTGCTTTAACTACGCCACGGCCGACGAGTGCTCCATCTGCCAAGACCCGATGCGCGACACCACTCGCATTTGCGTGGTGGGCGAGCCGCGCGATGTTCAGGCAATCGAGCGCACGGGCAGCTACCACGGTCTCTACCACGTGTTGGGCGGCGTGATTAGTCCCATGGACAAGATCGGCCCCGAGCAGCTGCACATTCGTGAGCTGTTGACGCGCTTGGGTCACGAGGACATCCATGAGGTCATTATCGCCACCAACCCCAACATTGAGGGCGAGACCACGGCGAGCTACCTTGCACGCACCATCAAGCCGCTGGGTGTCGAGGTATCGCGCCTGGCGAGCGGCCTTCCCGTGGGCGGCGATCTGGAGTATGCCGACGAGCTTACGCTCGGGCGCGCCATCGAGGCCCGCCGCGCGATCTAGCCGCCGGGCGCACTGCGTCACGGCCCATCGGCTTGCCGCACGGGGTGCCCATAATTGGGCTCTCGTTCGTGCGTTTGTTGTGCAACAAACCTGCTCTGCATCCGCTTATCGCGTGGACGGGTCCACTCGCGTCTCGTATTTGCCCATTCGTTGCGCAACCTTTTAGGTTCGCTGATACACTCACATATGGATATGAATGAATGCGCCGCTCTTGAGCGGCGTGTTTTTGTTGGAGGAGAACGCATGCGGCCCGGGGGCACTCAGACAAAGCATGGCGCCGCGGTGCGCATGCGACGCCGGCTGGGCCTGGCGCCTCGGGCGTGCGCGCTGCTGTCCTGCTCGCTTGTGCTGGCCATAGCCGGCGTTTCGGCCTACGGCATGACGGTGCCGTCCATGGTGCAGGCGCATGCTGCGCGCGAGCTGCATATTGGGCGTAGGGCCAAGAGCGACCTGGGGACCACGACCGGATATACGTGGGCGAGCGTGGTCTCGCATGTTGTGTTCGGTGGCGACGACGCGGACGAGGGCGACGCGCCGGACAACGAGGTCACGCTGGCAAACGGCAAGACCATCGTGCTCACCAACACCAAGGTCATCACAAAGCTTTCCAACAACAGCGTGGCGTCTGTCATTAACAAGACAGAGCAGCAAAAGGACCATGATACGCAGCAGACGGGTAAGCCCGGCGGCTCGGATGGGTCT
>CABSMB010000186.1 GCA_902478705.1 uncultured Collinsella sp.
TCGTCGGCAGCGTCAGATGTGTATAAGAGACAGCCATTAAGGAAGGCGCCGCACAGACCGGCGAGAACATCGCCTCCTCCGCTGGTGCCTATGGCCAGCACACCGCCATCATGGATCAGTACGACGTTATCGTGCTTGCCCCGCAGGTCCGTAGCTACTACAACGACATGAAGGCCGACACCGATCGCCTGGGCATTAAGCTGCTCGCTCCGCGCGGCAAGGAATACATCGACCTTACTCGCGACCCCGCTGGCGCCATCAAGTGGCTCCGCGAGAACCTCGACTAGTTTCCTCCCTCTGTTGGTGCCCGGACCCCCAGTTCGGGCACCTCTCCCTATTCGCATCCCACAGAAAGGATGACTCATGACCAATCCCATGCAGTTCCCCGATGGCTTTGTCTTTGGTGGCGCCACCGCCGCCTACCAGGTTGAGGGCGAGACCCGCACGCACGGCAAGGGCAAAGTGCCCTGGGACGACTTTTTGGCTGCTCAGGGTCGCTTCTCCCCCGACCCCGCAAGCGATTTCTACAACAAGTACCCGGTCGATATCGACCTGTGCCAGCGTTTTGGCATCAACGGTATCCGTGTCTCCATCGCTTGGAGCCGCATCTTCCCCAACGGCACCGGCGAGGTTAACCCCGAAGGTGTTGCCTTCTATCACGAGCTCTTTGCCACCTGCAACGAGGCCGGCGTTATTCCCTATGTCACGCTCGACCACTTTGATACGCCCGAGGCCTTCTACCAGAACGGCGGCGAGGGCTTCCTGATGCGCACGACGATCGACGCCTTTGTCGAGTACGCCAAGTTCTGCTTTGCCGAGTTCACCGAGGTCAAGCACTGGTTTACCTTTAACGAGATTCCCGCGACCGCCGAGGGTAGCTTTATCGTCGGCAACTGGCCGCACGGCGAGAAGTATCGCCTGGACAAGGCCTTCCAGCTCATGCACAACATGATGGTGGCCCACGCCAAGGCCGTCGTCGCCTTCCACGAAGGCGGCTTTGAGGGCGAAATCGGCATTGTCCAGAACCTGGAGCCCAAGTATCCCCTCGACCCCAACAGCGCTGCCGACTGCGAGGCAGCCCGCATGGCCGACGTCATCAACAACCGCTGGGTACTCGACGCCACCTTCCGCGGCCACTATGCAGCCGACACCATGGAGGCTGCGACCAAGCTGGCCCATATCGCCGGCGGCGAGCTCGACGTCCGCGACGAGGACATCGCCGCGCTGACCGCCGCGCTCCCCTACAACGATTGTCTGGGCGTCAACACCTACAAGTGCCAGTTCCTGCGTGCCGCCGAGGGCGAAAACGACATCAACCACAATGGCACCGGCGACAAGGGTTCCTCGCGCTGGTTCCTCAAGGGCGTTGGTGAGTCATGCGTGCGCCCCGGTGTTCCCACCACCGATTGGGACTGGATCATTTATCCCGAGGGCCTGTACGACCTGCTGCTCCGCATTAAGAACGACTACCCCAACTACAAGAAGATCTACATCACCGAGAACGGCATGGGTTACAAGGACGACTTCGAGGGCGGTTTTATCGACGATGCCCCTCGTATTGACTACATGCGCCAGCACCTCGCATGGGTCCTCAAGGCAATCGACGGCGGCGTGAACGTCGACGGCTACTTTGTGTGGTCGCTGCAGGACCAGTTCTCCTGGACCAACGGCTACAACAAGCGCTACGGCCTGTTCTACATCGACTTTGAGACTCAGGAGCGTTACCCCAAGGCGAGCGCGTACTGGTACAAGAACGTCGCGGAGACCGGCCTGCTCATGGCCTAGTTTCAGCCACGCACCCCTTGTCGGCCGCATGCGAATCCCCCACGGGATCGTATGCGGCCTTTTTGTTTTTGGCCAAGCCGGCGGCGGGGCGTTTGTCTCGATCTGTAACATCTAGCAGGGATTTTCGGTCCTACCTGTTACAGATCAAGACAAACGAATGGGCTGACCCGTAAGATCTAAATCTGTAACACTAAGCCCGGTTTTGGCCGCCCACCTGTTACAGATCGAGACAGACGCGCAAGCCAATCCGCTTAATCTCAATCTGTAACATCTAGCCGAGCTTTTCGGCCCCAACTGTTACAGATTGAGACAATTAGATGGTGGGATCCAAACTATCCAATCAGCTATGAAGCACAGCCTCAGGTTTTCGGTATCACGAACGGGCTTTCGGTATCATTTGGTGCCGACATGACACCGAAAGCCCGTTCGGCTATGCGAGAGAATCCGGTGCGCCAGTTCGGCCAAACCACAAGCCCACAAACTTCGTTTGCCCGCAGCACGTCACCGCATCCACGTTTGCGCGTCATATCGCGTCACTTTGACACGTAAAATGACACGCAAATTTTTTCGTGTCATAATTTTGACACGCAAAATGACGTGTAAAATTTTACGTGTCATTTCTCACGTCAAATTGAAGCGAAACGGAGCAACACGATGCAAGAATCCAAAGATCTTGAATTCAAGGAATGCGTCACCAATTCGTTCCTTAAAACCGTCTCCGCTTATGCAAATGGCACGGGAGGACGCGTTCTATTTGGAATTAACGACGACGGAGAAGCCGTTGGCCTCGATGACCCCAAGCAGACCCGCCTGGATATCGAAAACAAGATTAACGATTCGATCATTCCCCAGCCTGATTACTCCCTAAAAATCAACGAGCCCGATGCAACCGTGGAGCTTACGGTCTTTCCCGGCAGATCGAAGCCTTACCTATACCGCTCGAAGGCATACAAGCGCAATGACACCGCGACCATACCAGTTGACACCCTAGGCCTTTCGCGTCTTGTACTCGAGGGTCAAAACCTCTCCTTTGAACAGCTCCCGGCAAGCAAGCAAGATCTATCTTTCACCGTTTTAGAGAATCGCCTAACAGCGAAACTTTCACTTCAGTCGTTCACAACCGACACCCTTAAAACCCTCGGCCTGCTCGATGAGACCGGAACCTACAACAACGCGGCAGAACTGCTCGCGGACGAGAACGATTTCCCAGGTATCGACATGGCGGTGTTTGGCAACACCATCAACCTCATTAAGCAGCGTAAAACTCTCGAACATGCATCGGTTTTAACGGAGATTGACGGCGCTCTTGAACTATTTGAAACTCAGTACTGTTACGAAGAGGTCAAGGGAATGGAGCGGGTCCGCAAGGAGCTCATTCCGCTCGAAGCATTCCGCGAGGCCATTACCAATGCAATCGTTCACAGGACTTGGGATGTACCCGCGCACATTCGCATCTCGATGTTCGACGACCGCGTGGAAGTTGCCTCGCCCGGCGGCTTGCCAGCAAGCATGACTGTCGATGAATACCTGTCCGACATGCTGTCCGTTAGACGCAATCGTATTCTTGCCGAAGTCTTTTTGCGCCTAGGCCTTATCGAGGCATTCGGAACGGGCATTATGCGAATTCGAGACACCTATAAAGACAGCATCAAAAAGCCTCGTTTTCAAGTATCGGATAACGCTATTGCGGTCACGCTTCCCCTACTCATGGATAACCCCGGGCTCGAAGGCGACGAACTTACCGTATTCGGACTGCTGAGCGGAGTACACCCTCAATCGACAAGCGAGCTTGCGGCCAAAGTTACCTTTAGCCGCTCGAAGCTGCTTCGCATCCTCAAAAAACTCGTTGAGACAGGCCTGGCGACAGTTGAAGGCACCGGCAAGGGGCAGAAGTATCGCCTGCCTCGCTAGCTAGCAGATGACCTGCGTATGTTCTT
>CABSMB010000187.1 GCA_902478705.1 uncultured Collinsella sp.
GGCCGTCCCCGAGGCGCCCACCTTGCGCTCCTGGCGACGGAACACCTCGACCTCGGCGCCACGGAAGCGATAGATTGACTGCTGTGCATCGCCCACGGTGCACAGCGCGCGCTCCCCCGCGCCCGTCAGGTAGCGGATTAGATCGACCTGCATCTGATCGGTATCCTGGAACTCGTCGATCATGACCATCTTAAAGCGACCCTCGTATGCCGCTCGGATGGCCGGGTAATCGCGCAGGGCCTCGTAGGCCATGCGTAGCAGGTCGTTGTTGTCGAGGGCAGACTGGCTGGCCTTGAGCGCGCGGTACTCAGCCTCCACGGAACGGGCCAGGCCCACCAGCGCATCGAGCGCCGGGCCACCGCAGGCAAGCACGATATTGATAAACGCATCGGCGGCCTCGGCCTTGAGCAGCTCAACCTGCTCCTTGGGGAACGCCTTGCTCGCCCGCGGCATGGCGCACGACATCATGAGTCGCGCCGCATCGGCCATGGTCTTGCCGCTCGCCTCGAACGCGTCGATGGCATCGAGTGCCATCTGCGCCTTCTCGGTCGTGGCCTTGCTTGCACCCAACGCCGCACGATAGGCGTCGGCAAGAGCCGAGGTATCGGCCTGGCCGCGTGCCACGCGCACGTCGTCCATGCCGCCCGGCAACTGGCTCGAGAGCTCCAGCAGCTCGCGCACCAGGCCCTTGATGGTGGTGCCGGCGCCAAAGGGACCGCCCTCGCCCGCCATGGGATACCAGGCGTAGAGGGCCTTGAGCGATGCCGCGAGCTCGGGGGCGGCATCGGGCGCCGTCGCGCGGGCCAGCACATGCTCAACAGCCTGGTCCATAAGCTCGTCGGTATCGGTGAGCACCGTGAACTCGGGATCGATGCCCAGCTCCAACGCGTGTGCGCGCAGGATGCGCGAGCACATGCCGTGAATGGTCGAGATCCACGCATCGTCGACGGTCAGGGCTTCCTCGTCCATGCCCTCGTCGATGAGCGCGCGGCGCACGCGGTCACGGATCTCGGCCGCGGCATCTTTGGTAAAGGTAATGGCGAGCACCTGGTCCAGATGCTCGACGAACGGACCGGATTCGGGCGAGAGCGCGTAGACGATGCGGCGCGTGAGGGTAAAGGTCTTGCCCGAGCCGGCGCCCGCCGAGACAAACAGCGGACGGTCGAGCGTTTTGACGATCTGCAGCTGTTGCGGCATCAAAGTCGAAAGATCCATGGTCTACACGTCCCTCCTTACAAACGTTCCTTCGTGGTTATACGAGCAGCGCGCATGCGCGGCCTGAGCCGACGTCGGGTCGACGGCGGCAACGTCGCCTGCCTCGAGCTCGCGCAGGCGCTCGGCGATGCCGGCCTCCACGCGATCGAGCAGGGCGTCGAAGTCCATGCTGCCGCCCTCGCCGGGGAAACCTTTCTTAAGGCCCGGGATGCGACCGTCGCCGCGCTCTTCCTCGAGCAGCTCGGCGCTCGCGGCACCGCGCAACGCCGGCTTGCCGCCCTTGGTCGAAAAGTAGAGCGCCGCGCGGGTGTCCAAATCCAGCGCCCGGCGCATGGCCTGGGCGTAGATGAGCGTTTGGGTATGTGGCGGCAACCAGCGCGGATCGTCGATGGGCGCCGTGCCCGATTCCTCATCGCGCACCGTAGGGTCGGCGAGCTTAAACTCCTCAACACCCGTGCGATGCTTGTAGTCGATCACCACGGCACGATTCTCGGCGTCCACGTCCACGCGGTCGATGCGCCCGCCAAGCGGCCAACCGGCATACTCGACTTTGAGCTCGTTGAAGGCGAACTCCAGGTAACGAGGGGCAAAGGGGGCAAGCGCCTCGGACTCGTAGGCAAGCACGCCCTCCAGCTGCGGCAAGATCTCGGCCACCCGGCGCTCCTCCACCGCAGAGAGCGGCACCAGCGGGCCCTCCGTGCCTCGCTTGCCGGCGTGCTCGGTCAATGTCTCGTCAAAGACCTCGCGCAGCAGCTCCTGAGCGCGCGGCAGATTCTCGGGCGTCACGCGGTCCATGCCCTCCTGGGGCAGGCGAGCATGCAGGTGCTCCAGCACATCGTGGACAAAGTTGCCCTTCTCCATATTTCCAAAGCCCGCGTCGATGGACTGGGGCTTCACGCGATACGACACGAACCAGCACAGCGGGCACGTCGAGTACGCCTCAATCTGCGAGGCGGACGTCAGGCGCGGCACGAGCGGCGCGTTCTCGCCCTCGCCATCGCGGCGGCGCAGGACCAGGTACGGCACAGCCGCCTCGCTCAAATGCTGAGGAGCCTCGCACGCGACACGCTTGCACTCGACGCCCTCGCCGGCTGCAGGGTCAAAATCGGCGACGATACTGCCTTCGCCCACGCACGCAACCTTGACGGCGCCAGTGGCTTCGGCGTGCGCCCGCAGCTCGGTCCACACGGCAGCCGGATAGCACTCGCGCGCCTGGCGATCGTGGGTCACGCGGGCGAGCACAACGGGGCCGCGTGCCGCCTGCATCGCGCGGCCAAAGCGCACGCGCAGCAGGGCCGCGGGCTCAAGCGTCACGCTACTGCGCCCCAGCTCGGCCGTCAGCGTGGCCAGCGGGCCCTCCTCATGCGAGAGCGGATAGCTGTCCAAGTCGACGTCGGCAAACAGCACGGCATCGTAGCCGGCGGGGCGCAGGGCTGCCGCATCGGCAAGCGACGCAAAGCGCACCTGGGCGCGCGGCGTGCGGTCGACCTCGTAGGTCTCGTAATCGTATGCGGTACTGCGCTTGTCCACCTTGGTACGAACGTCGTCGAGCACGGGCACAGTCGCGGCCTGCGACACGTCGAGCGCGCGAGCATCGTTCATAAGAATGTCGATGGCATGTCGCAGCAGGGCGGTCTCCGCCTGGCGACGAGCCTGGCCGTCAAGGCCTCCAAGGGCGCGATCGGGCAACGCCTCGGCGACGGCGAGCATTGCCTTGAGCGCCGTCACGGGTTTGTCGCGCCACAGCGCTTGGAACACGTCCGAGACCACGCACGGCACGTTCTTAAACCAGTTGTCATCACTGGCAGCCTTGCGCGTGCACCTGACCTGGCCCTGCACGCTCTGCAGCAGGCTCTTGACGGCCTTGGTGGTCTTGCCGCGCGACAGGCGCATGTTCTTGTCGAAGGTGCGCGCGCTGGCGGCATCGGCACCCGAAAGCGGACTGTAAATCCAGTCGGTAAGCTCCGGCGCGGGCCACCACTCGGTCTTGGAGGCGGTGCCCTCGTCGGCGGCCTTCATGCGCTCGATCAGATTGGCGAGCGCCGCGAACTGCCTGCCCGCGATGGATTGGGAAAACGCCGTGAACTCGGTTGTCTCGGCCGCAATATGACGTGCCGCCAAACGGGCAGCGAGTTCACCGAACAGCTGAGGAGCCCGGGCAGACACCACGAGCACGCGCACGGGGTCCGCGGACGCCGTGATACCGCCGTCGACCGTGGCGTCCTCACACGTTTTTACCAGCTCATCGATTGCATCCACATAGGCGTGGGCGCGGGCGTGAGGACCGGCAACCTCTACAAAGGTAGGCTGAGCGGCGGACTTGGAGGCAGTCTGGGGCGCGGCAGCACCCTCCCCCAGCGGCGCGACCTCAAACAGCACGCCGCGGGCATCAAATGCCGCGGCAAGCTCCTCGCGCATCGCCGCCTGTTCGCGGGCAAGCAGCACAACGACCTCTCCCCCATTGTTCGCCACGGCCGACAGCAGCTCGAGCAAGCCG
>CABSMB010000188.1 GCA_902478705.1 uncultured Collinsella sp.
GGACACGGCCCAGCTCGGCCTCAATCTTCAAGAGCTCGTCAAGCAGCACCAGCGGAGCCAGCTCGGTCTTGATCTCGATGATGGCGTTGGCAAACGTGTCCTGGCGCGTCTCGTAAGCCGGCTCGCTCTCGTAGATGCGCGAGCAGTTGGACACACAGGTAAGCGGAATCTCGGCAATCATGTTGCGCGCGGCGCGGATGTTGTCGCAACGATGCCCCAGGTTGGAACCCACGGCCACAAACGCACGGCGCGGTTGCGGCTCGGCGACAGCCCAGTAACCGTTCAGGAACTGCGCAAAGCCAGCGACGTCGTGCACGCGCACGATGTTGGCACCGGCCTGGATGGCGCCCAGGCACACACCAAACGTGGCGGCATCGCGCGCGGCGGCCTGGGTCACGCCCGAGACGGCGCCCACAAAGCGCTTGCGCGACACGGCGCACATGAGCGGATAGCCCAGCGACGCCATCTTGGCGGTCTCGCGCTGGATGACGATGCTTTCGTTGGCCGTCTTGCCAAAGCCCGGGCCGGGATCGATGCAGATACGGTCGCGCGACACGCCAGCATGGATGAGTGTGCGGGCCTGATCGGACAGAAAGCCCATGACGCGGCGCATGATGGGTGCAGAATCGGGCAGGGTAAAGCGGCGGAGCTGCGAAGTGGGTACATAGGCTTCCTCACGGCGGGCACTGCGGCGCATCATGGCGGCCAGGTGGTCACTGGGCTCTGGTACGGCTTCGGTAGCTGCGGGCACGGTCTCGGGCGCAGCGGCGGCAGGGGCAGCCTGCTCGGCAGCCGGCGTCTCTGGCTCGGACTCGGGCGCGGGCTCCGATTCGCCAAGCGGCAGCGAGGGCTGTACCACACCGCCCGGAAGCTTGGCTTCAACCTTGGGCTCGCCCAGCAACTTGCCGCGACGGCGACGGGCCGGCTTCTCGGCCTCGCGCGCGGCCTCGACCGCCGCTTCGCGTGCCTTCTCGGCAACAAACGCCGCAGCCGAGGTATCGAGCTGCACCGTCGCGTGCGTGCGTGCGGGTGCGGCGACCTCGCCGGCGTGCATTACGATAACGCCGCAGGTGCTCGTCTTAACGAACTCAACCATCTTGGGATCGGTGAAGCCCGTCACGTCGTTGACAATCGAAGCACCGCAGCGCACTGCCGCCTTGGCAACCGCCACATGACGCGTATCGATCGAGACGATGGCGCCCTCTTTGGCGAGCGCGCGCACGACGGGCAGCACGCGACGCGCCTCCTCGTCGGGGTTGACCGGGGTAAAGCCGGGGCGCGTGGACTCACCGCCCACGTCGATGATGTCGGCGCCGGCATCGAGCATCGCCAGGCCGTACTCGATAGCGGCATCCTGGTCAAAGTGCTCACCGCCGTCGCTCATCGAATCGGGCGTCACGTTGAGGACGCCCATGATACGCGGACGGTCAAAGCTGAGCTCGTACTTTCCGCACCGCCATGTCTTGCTGTCGTTCGCCATGAACATCCTCCTAAAATGCCCACGTCGCCGCGCTCGGGCACAGGCGGCGGGGTCGCTTTGCAATCAGTCTTTCCATTGTATCCGCGCGCGCGGGCTAGAATGCAAACGCGGCCGCGATGTCGCAAGAAATCAGCAGGTCGGCATTTGCATCCTGATCGGTGGGCGCCAAATTGCAAATGGCCAGCGCATCGCCGGTAAAGTAACGCGTGAGGCCCGCCGCCGGATACACCACGAGCGAGGTCCCGCCCACGACGAGGGCGTCGGATGCAGCGATAGCAGCAACGGCGCCGGTAAGCACACGCTCATCGAGCGGTTCTTCGTAGAGGACCACATCGGGCTTGATGCGACCGCCGCACGCAGGGCACACGGGCACGCCCGCGGCATCCTCGTGCTCGCGCGCGCAAATCCATTCGGCGCTGTAGACCGCGCCGCACGTCTGGCAGATATTGCGGTGGACCGAGCCATGCAGCTCAAACACGCGCCGTGAACCAGCCGCCTGATGCAAGCCGTCGATATTTTGCGTCACCACGGCGTCGAGCTTGCCGGCGCGCTCCAGCTCCGCCAGCTTGGCGTGGCAGTGGTTAGGCTTGGCGTTAAGGGCGATCATCTTGGTCCGGTAGAAGTCGAAAAACTCCGCCGGATGCGCCTCGTAAAAGCCGTGCGAGAGCATAGTCTCGGGCGGATAGGAAAACCGCTGGTGATACAGACCATCCACGCTGCGGAAATCGGGAATGCCGCTTGCCGTGGAAACGCCCGCGCCGCCAAAGAAGACCACGTGGCTATGGGTTTCGAACAGCTCCGCCAGCGCGGCGGAGGCCTGTTTGGGGTCCGATATTGCCTGCGTCATATATGTCCTCCGTCCGTGTCTCCGGGACGGCGGCGTTCGCACCATCACTCGCGGACTCCGCCCCGCTCTTGTTGCGTTAATCTTAAGCCTGCCAACCCCGTCGAAAGGACACCATGCCTCAGACTTACACTTTCGCCTCGTGGAACGTCAACGGCCTGCGCGCCGTGCTCAAAAAAGACCCGAGCTTTATCCAGGTCGCGCAGGAGCTCGACGTCGATATCCTAGCGCTGCAAGAGACCAAGCTGCAGGAGGGCCAGGTCGATATCGACCTGCCCGGCTATCACCAAACCTGGAGCTACGCCGAGCGCAAGGGCTACTCGGGCACCGCGGTCTTTAGCCGCCAGGAACCGCTGCGCGTACTGCGCGCCGATGCACTACTGCCCTACGCCGGCGAGGGCGGGGCTGCCGAGCTCGTCGCCCAAGCCGCAACCGAGGGTCGCGTCTGCGCGCTCGAGTTCGACAAGTTTTGGTTTGTCGACGTCTACACGCCCAACGCCCAAAACGAACTCGCCCGCATCGACGTGCGCATGGCCTGGGACGATGCCTATCGCGGCTTTTTGAACGCGCTTGAGCGCGAAACCGGCAAGCCCGTCGTAACCTGCGGCGACTTTAACGTGGCTCACGAGGAGATCGACCTTAAGAACCCCAAGTCCAACCGCGGCAACGCAGGCTTTTCGGACGAGGAGCGCGGCAAGTTTACCGAGCTGCTCAACGCCGGGTTTACCGATACCTGGCGTGCGGCCAATCCGGACGTCGAGGGCGTCTACAGCTGGTGGAGCTACCGCTTTAATGCCCGCAAGAACAACGCAGGCTGGCGCATCGACTACTTCCTGGTAAGCGACGCAATCGCCGGCAACGTACGCGGTACCGGCATCCGCGGCGACATCTTCGGCAGCGACCACTGCCCCGTCACCCTCGCCCTGGAGCTCTAACCCCCAAATGATCCCCCGGGGACGGAGGAAAAGGGACCATTTTCACCTCGCGAGGACGTCCACGCGACCCACCCGCCACGAAATCGGCCCATCTACTACGTTTAAGCCACTACCCTCAACCACAGCGAACAACGCAAAAAGAAAACCGCAGGTAGAAAGCCTGCGGTTTTTCATAAAACGCGGTCATGGTCGGGGGTATCAAGCTAAACGTAGTAGATGGACCAGTTTCGTGGCAAGCGCCGTCAACTGATTCCCTGGGGACGTCTGGGGACGAAGAAAAACGGATCATTTTGGCTCTCCGAGGGCCACGACGCCCGTCATATCAGCCGGCCATTCCAAAACTATGCCGGTTTACGGGGCCAAATCGCGAGCCTCCAACCACACGCAATT
>CABSMB010000189.1 GCA_902478705.1 uncultured Collinsella sp.
ATATCGCCCTTGGGCGCGCCCTCGAGCGTATCCATAAACTCGTTGGCCAGGTCGCGGCCGTAACGGTAGCCGCTCATGGCGCGAGCCTCGCGCTCAATGGCAACGCGCAGCTTGTACGGCACGCCGGGGTGCAGGATGTCGGCCTGCTCGCCCTCGGCCTCCACCGTGGTCTCGGCATGGAGCTTTTGGTCCAGCAGACCGAGCGCCATGGCAAAACCGTAGATGGTCTGCGCGGGGCTGGGCGGGCAGCCGGGGATATACACGTCGACCGGCAGGATCTTGTCCGTGCCGCCCCACACGCAGTAGTTGTCGTAGAAGATGCCGCCGGTGCAGCCGCACGCGCCATAGGACACCACGATCTTGGGATCGGGTGCGGCCTCAAAGGCGCGCAGGGCCGGCATGCGCATGGCACGCGTCACGGCGCCGGTGTACAGCAGCACATCGGCGTGACGGGGCGAGGGCACGACCTTGATGCCAAAGCGCTCGACGTCGAAGACGGGCGTGATGGAACCGAAGATCTCGATCTCGCAGCCGTTGCAGCCGCCGCAGTCGACACGGTAGACGTACACCGAGCGCTTAATCTTCTTAAGAAGGGTCGCCTTGGCCTTCTCGATGCTCTCGTCGAGCTCGATCTTGGTCGGGCGGTACTGAAGCCGCTCGGGCAAAAGCGTGGGTTCGGCCATGGTTACTCCTCCTTCGTATCAAAATCCATGATGATGCCCTCGACCGGCGCCGGACCGGCGGGAATCTCGGGCGCATCGGGGTTGAGCTCGCGGTCGATATACTCCGGGTTCACGCCGTGGCCGCCCAGATACTCCATGCCGGGGCCCTGGGGCTCACCGGACGCAAGCGTCTCGTTGGCAGCCATGCCGTGCGCGTTGCCGGTCTTTACGGCCGAGGCGGCGCGCAGGGCGTCGAGCTCGCGCTTGCACTCCTGGCACATACCGACGGTACGGGCGGCCTGGATGGCCTCCATGCCGCCGGCCTTTTGCAGCAGGCGCTTGGCGTAGTCGATCTCCTTGTGCGGGGCAAACGGCTTGCCGCAACGCGAGCAGTGCTCGAGCGTATAGACGCTCTTGCTGGTGAGGTCGTCCTTGCTCATGACGGCCAGCTCAAACTCCTCGGTGAGCTTGATGGCCTCCATGGGGCAGGCTTCCTCGCAGCGGCCGCAAAAGATGCAGCGACCGTAGTCGATCGACCAGGTGATGGTATCGGCCGCAAGGTCGGTGTCCATGCGAATGGCATCGGCCGGGCACGCCACGCCGCAGGCACCGCAGGCGATGCAGAGCTCAGCATTATGCTCGGGCTTGCCGCGCATGTCCTTGTTGGTGGGAAACGGCGCAAACGGGTACTTGACCGTCGCGTCGCCGGCCTTGGCGTTAACCTTCCAAAGCTTCAGCATATTAGAGCGCCTCCTCATCGAGCGGAGCGGCCATGGTGCCCTCGCCCGCAAGCGGCGACTTGTCGCGCCAGACGTTCTCGAACTGCTCCTTGTCGAGCACGTGGTCGCGCTTGGCGGCGACATCGGTCACCGTCACGCGGTCGGTGCAGGAGTAGCACGGGTCGAGCGATCCGACGATCAGCGCCGCGTCACCCACGGTGTTGCCGCGGAACATGTAGCGCAGGACCGGCCAGTTGCTGTACGTGGCGGCCTTGGCGCGCCAGCGGTAGCACTTCTGGTTATTGCCGAGCATGGCCCAGTGCACGTCCTCGCCGCGCGGCGCCTCGGTGGCGCCGATGGCGTACTTGTGCGGGGTGTACTCCCAATCCGTGGTGAGGATGGGGCCCGACGGGCAGTTCTCGAGCATGGTCTCGATCATGTCGATCGAATCGTAGACCTCCTGGATGCGAACGGCGGTACGGCCGAAGGCATCGCAGGTGTCGGCCGTGGCGGCGTGCATCTTTTGGACGTCCGGATCGGCGTAGCCGTCGAAGGGATGGTCAAAGCGCACGTCGCGGGCATAGCCCGAGCCACGCATGAGCGGGCCGACCGGCGAGAAGTCACGTGCAATCTTGCGGTCCAAGATGCCGATGCCACTCGTGCGCTCAATGAAGTTGGGCGTCGAGAGCAAGACGTCGACGAGCTCCTGAACCTCGGAGCGCAGCTGATGGATGGTCGTGAGCGTGGAGAGCTTCTGCTCGGCCAAAATGTCGCGACGCACGCCGCCGATCACGTTGAGGCCGTAGGTCTTGCGGTGACCGGAGAGCTTCTCGGCCAGGTCCATGGACTTCTCGCGGACGCGGAAGAACTGCTGGAAGCCGGAGTCGAAGCCTGTGTAGTGCGACGCCAGGCCAATGTTGAGCAGATGCGAGTGCAGGCGCTCGACCTCGAGCATGATAGCGCGGATGTACTGGGCGCGCGGCGGGACATGGATGCCCTGGGCGCGCTCGACGGCCTCGGCATAGGCCACCGAGTGGGCGCAGCCGCAGATGCCGCAGATGCGGTCGGCGAGGAACGTCACGGCGTCATAGTTCAGGCGCGTCTCCGCGACCTTCTCCATGCCGCGGTGCACGTAGAACAGACGGTAGTCGGCGTCGACGATCGTCTCGCCCTCGACGAACAGGCGGAAGTGGCCAGGCTCATCGGAGGTAATGTGCAGCGGGCCCATGGGGACGAGCGTGGTCTCCTTGCCCTTGGTGTCGGCCAAGAACTCGTAGTTTTCCATGTCGCTCGCGGGAGCGGGACGGAAACGGTAGTCCATGGAGTCCTTGCGCAGCGGATACAGGCCGCTGGGCCAGTCATCGGGCAGCACCAGGCGGCGACGATCGGGCAGACCCTCGGGAATCAGGCCGAACATATCGCGCAGCTCGCGCTCGCCCCACACGCAGGCGGGGACGAACGGCGTCACGGACGGGAACGTCATCTTGGCGGGATCGACCTCGGTGCGCACGGTCACCCAGCCGGGGTCCTCCCCCTCCATGGAGATGACGTAGTACACGGCGTAACGGCCGCACAGGCTGCGCTCATCGTTGCCGATGATCACGGGAATCCAGCCGTAACGCTCGTAGTACAGGTAGTGGACGGCCTCGGGCAGCTTGTCCTGCTTGACGGTAATCGTCAGCTGATCCTCGCACTGCCACTCGACCTTCTCGATGCAGCCCGGAACGGCGCGGCGCAGGGCCTCGACATGGCTCTCGCAGCGACGGGCATACACCTTGTTCTCAGTTTCAATCATTCGTTACTCCACCTCGCTCTGAGCGGTCTCGGTACCGAACACAGCGCGGTACATCGGCGTCGCGTGAAGTTCCTCGGTGCTCTGCTCGAGCACGATGCCGGTCGCGGTCTCCACACCGTGCACGAGGGGCAGCGGGGTGGCGATGCCAAACCACAAGATCATGACAGCCAGGATGATTTCGGGGATAAGCATGAGCGCCGGGGCCTCATGCTTGCCCATGCCCTGGGGCGCATGGCCGAATACCGACTTGAGTGCGATGCGGGTGAGCGCAGAGATGGCCACGGTCAGCCCGAGGGCGACCACGACGACCAGCCACATGGGACCGGCGGTAACACCGGCGACAAAAGTCAGGAACTCGGAGATAAACATGCCAAAGGGCGGGAAGGCGGCAAGGCCGAGCAGCGCCAGGATGGCGAGCGCGGCGGTTGCGGGGGCAACCTCGACGACAC
>CABSMB010000190.1 GCA_902478705.1 uncultured Collinsella sp.
CCTCGGGGAACGGGATCAAGTTGTGATGGCTCTTGATGGTGGCCGTCTTGCCACCCGTCTTGCGAGCGCCGGACTCGATGATGTCGGGGTAGATGGTGCCCTGAGCCAGATACTTGACCGGCTTGCCATCGGTCTCGAGCTGCTGCGCAACGGCGAAGAACTCTTTCCAGAACTGCGTACCGATGATGCGGCGCTTCTCCTCAGGCTCGGTCACGCCGGCCAGAAGCTCGGCATAGCGGTCCTCGGCGTGGACGTGGATAAAGTCGACGTCAAACTGCTTGGTGAAGACCTCCTCCACCTGCTCGGGCTCGCCCTTGCGCAGCAGGCCATGGTTGATGAACACGCAGGTCATCTGCTTGCCCACGGCGCGGGCGCCCAGCGCGGCCACGACGGAGGAGTCGACGCCACCGGACAGGGCCAGAATCACGCGGTCGTCGCCGACCTTCTCGCGGAACTCGGCCGTCATGGTCTCGACCAGGTTGTCCATGCTCCAGTTGGGCTCCAGGCCGCAGATCTCAAACAGGAAGTTGCTCAGCAGCTGCTGACCGTACTCGGAGTGCTTGACCTCGGGGTGGAACTGCGTGGTGAAGATCTTGCGCTCAACGCACTCCATGGCGGCAACCGGGCACACGTCGGTGCTGGCGGTAACGGTAAAGCCCTCGGGCACCTCGGAAACGGCGTCGCGGTGGCTCATCCACACGGTCTGCTCCATGGGCGTAGAGTTAAAGAGCTTGGCACCAGCCGTGCGCGTGATGGTGGCGCGGCCATACTCGCCCACCTCAGAGTGGCCGACCTTGCCGCCGAGCGTCACGGCCGTGATCTGATGGCCGTAGCAAAAGCCCAGGACGGGAAGGCCCAGGTCAAAGATGGCAGGATCGATGGACGGAGCGTCCTCGGCATACACAGAAGCCGGGCCGCCGGAAAGGATGAGCGCAGAGGCGTTCATCTCGCGAATCTCGTCGGCCGAGATGTCGCAGGGGACAATCTCGGAATACACGTTGAGGTCGCGGACGCGACGGGCAATGAGCTGACCGTACTGCGCACCAAAGTCGAGTACGAGGACCTTTGCGGAAGCCTTTTGATCCATGGTTCCCCCTCTTGTTGGCGGGGAGCCGGTGCCCACCCGCGCGAATAAACGAGAATAACTTTCATAGTGTACACGTTATATGGGGTTTCTCGTCCCTCGCAGCCATCAGCGCACGGCAAACGCACGACCTGGGTCCCTATTTGACGGCAATTGAAGTGTTACCAAACGTTACAGATGATGTAATACGTTTGAACATTGTACGCCCTGTGCCACAATACTGCCGAACGACTCCGCCTCTGCGGCGGCAAATACGATAGGAATACCAGCATGAAGCGCATCCTTCTCATCGCCACGGGCGGCACCATCGCATCGACCGAGGACGGCAACGGCCTCTCCCCCGCCCTGACCGGTGAGGAGCTCGCCCAGAGCGTCCCCGAGATCTCGGGCCTCTGCGAGCTCGACGTGGTGCAGCCCATGAACATCGACAGCACCAATATGCGCCCGAGCGACTGGATGCGCATCCGCGACGTCATTGTCGAGGGTTATGCCGACCACGACGGCTTCGTGATCATGCACGGCACCGACACCATGAGCTACACCGCGGCAGCGCTTTCCTACCTGATTCAGGACAGCCCCAAGCCCATCGTGCTCACCGGCTCGCAAAAGCCCATGGGCAATCCCTTTACCGACGCCAAGCTCAACCTGTACCAGAGCCTGCTCTATGCGCTCGATGAGCATTCGCACGACGTCTCGATCGTTTTTGGCGGCGTGGCCATTGCCGGCACGCGCGCCCGTAAGCAGCGCACCATGAGCTTTAATGCGTTCATTAGCGTCAACTATCCGCCCGTTGCCTACATCCGCAACGACCGCATCGTGCGCAACGGGCTTCACGGCACTCGTCAGGGCGAAAACCCGGTGCGTTTCTACGACAGCATCGATCCGCACGTATTTGTTCTCAAGCTTACGCCCGGCGTAAACCCGGGCATCCTCGACGCCCTTGCCGATAGCTACGATGCTGTAATCCTGGAGACCTTTGGCATTGGCGGTATTCCCGAGTTTGGCGAGTCCGGCGAGTCATTCCAGGAGGCGATTTTCCGCTGGGTCGATTGGGGTCGCACCGTCGTTATGACCACGCAGGTCCCAGAAGAGGGCCTCGACCTGGGTGTTTATGAGGTCGGCCGCGCTTACGCCGATCATCCGGGTATTTTGCGCGGCGATGACATGACCACCGAGACGCTCGTGGCCAAGACCATGTGGGCACTCGGCCAGTCACGCGATGCGACCGAGATTCAGCGCCTGTTCTACAGCCAAGTCAACCATGACCGCATCCCGATGGCGTAATTCAGTTGTCGACGGGTATCCCCTATTCAATGCCCTCGAGAAGCTCTGACACCGTCATGCCGAGTGCGGGCGCGATCTTAAATAGAACCTTGAGCGTGAAATTTGCCGTCCCATCTTCGATTCGGTCGAGGTAGGGTCGCGTCTGCTCGACTCGCCTGCCAAGAATCTGTTTCGCACGTTCGTCCATGCAGCCGAGTTTGAAATGGAGCCGAACATAAACGTAAACTATAGTTTACGTTTTGCCGAATACACAGGAGTTTTCTATGTCGGGTTCTTCGGTCCGCATGTACCGAGCCACGCCTCGCACAAACAGCGCACCGCCCAAGCTCGTCGTCGTTGAAGCAGAATGCCTTTCGCCCGATGAGCGCACAGCATTTGCATTGCTATCAAGTCGCGTCGCCGCCGTTCTGGTCCCTTGCCCGGTGCAAGGTGAACTTGCCATCCAATGCCAGGCGCACAGCTGCTCGCTCAATCAGGCTGCCGTAATAGCAACCAGCCAGCGCGGCCTGCCCCTTCTCTTGGAAGCCGGTATCGCGCTCTGTCTTCGCGGCGCCGGATACGAAAACGAGGCCGCCGCCGACATGGTCTTTAAACCACGATCGAGCGGCGGCCTCGCAGCAGCCATCGAATATGCTTGCAGGCTCGTTGCCTAAAAGGACAAGCTAGAAACCAAAGCCAAAGCCCGTTCCGGTAATCGCCGAGTACATAAAGTAAACGTTGATCACGTTGAGGAACACACCCGTGATGCAACCGTTGCGCAGGTAGCGTTCGCACACGATGCGCGCCATGGCGGCAGAGTCCTCATTGTTCTTTGCCTGGCGTCCCGCCGTAAAGTACGTCGCTACGCTCAGCAGCAGGTTGAGCACCGGCAGCGCCAGCAACTCGTAGCTCTTGCCCCAGCGCGTCACCTCGCCGGCGGCATTAAACTTCGTTGCCACCTCGGGACCAATGTTGGGGATAACACACGCTGCGACCACCAGCGGAATCACCGCAAGCACGAGCAGCGCAATACCCATGTAGCCAGCTTTTTTGCCGTATTTAAACATATGCGTCGCCCTTACACGTTAAAGCGGAAGTGCACGACGTCGCCATCGGCCATGACATAGTCCTTGCCCTCAATGCGCAGCTTGCCGGCGGCCTTGGCGCCCTGCTCGCCGCCGAGCTCGATGTAGTCGTCATAGCCAATGACCTCGGCCTTAATAAAGCCGCGCTCAAAGTCGGTGTGGATAACGCCGGCGGCCTGCGGGGCGG